>NZ_JBFUKO010000930.1:0-1503 GCF_056400805.1 Aminobacter sp. P4_H6_2 | reverse complement strand
CCGATGCTGGCCCACAAGGCCGAGCACGAAGCTGTTATTTGCGTCGAAAAGATCGCGGGCCTGCCCAACGTGCACCCGATGGACAAGCTGAAGATCCCGGGCTGCACCTATTGCAACCCGCAGGTCGCTTCCGTCGGCCTGACCGAAGCCAGGGCCAAGGCCGAGGGCAAGGACATCCGCGTCGGCCGCTTCCCGTTCGTTGCCAATGGCAAGGCCATCGCGCTCGGCGAAGACCAGGGCATGGTCAAGACCATCTTCGACAAGAAGACGGGCCAGTTGCTCGGCGCGCATCTGGTTGGCGCCGAAGTTACCGAGCTGATCCAGGGCTTTGTCGTCGCGATGAACCTCGAGACCACCGAAGAAGAGCTGATGCACACCATCTTCCCGCATCCGACGATTTCGGAGACGATGAAGGAAAGCGTGCTCGACGCTTATGGCCGCGCGCTCAACGCATAACAGGGCAGCGCTGGCGCGCCTGTTGCGGCGCGCCGATTGGCACTATATGCGCTGATATCAGGCGAATGGCCGGAGACGAACGATGGAACAGAGCTACGGAATTCTCGGCATGCCCGGTGTCGGTTTCTTCGGCATGCTGCTCGTCGGTTTCCTCGCCGGCTATGTTGCCGAACGCACGATGAACCGCGACCACGGCTTTTTGACCAACATCCTCGTTGGCGTTGCCGGGTCGTTTGTCGGCGGCACTCTGGCAGGGCTGCTCGGCATCCATTATTACGGGTTCATGGGCAATCTCATCGTCGCCATTGCCGGCGCGCTGATCTTGCTCTGGATTTTCGGCCGCTCGCAAGCGCGTCGGCCTTGATAGGATAGACTGATGGTCACTGTGCTCGATCTGAACGACCGTCCGCGCGTGCGGCACCCTGAAAAGGCCCACCGGCCCGATCAGGAGGTTTTGCGTAAGCCGGATTGGATCCGCGTCAAGGCGCCGGTATCCCGCGGCTATCAGGAAACGCGCGACATCGTGAAGTCGCACAAGCTTGTCACCGTCTGCGAAGAGGCCGGCTGCCCCAATATCGGCGAGTGCTGGGAAAAGAAGCACGCCACTTTCATGATCCTGGGCGAGATATGCACGCGGGCCTGCGCCTTCTGCAATGTCGCAACCGGCATTCCGACAGCGGTGGATCCCAACGAGCCGGAGAGCGTGGCCAAGGCCGTCGCCCAGATGGGCCTGACCCATGTCGTCATCACCTCGGTCGATCGCGACGATCTCGCCGATGGTGGCGCGCAGCATTTCGCCGACGTCATCCACGCTATCCGCAGGCTGACACCGCAGACCACGATCGAAATCCTGACGCCCGACTTCCTGCGCAAGGAAGGCGCGCTCGAGATCGTCGTTGCCGCCCGTCCCGACGTCTTCAACCACAATCTGGAGACGGTCCCATCGAACTATCTGACGGTTCGTCCCGGTGCGCGCTACTTCCACTCGATCCGGCTGTTGCAGCGGGTCAAGGAAATCGACCCGTCGATCTTCACCAAGTCGGGCAT
>NZ_JBFUKO010000929.1:0-1503 GCF_056400805.1 Aminobacter sp. P4_H6_2 | reverse complement strand
GCCAATTGAAGGAACTGCACAATGACCGAGAGGAAAAGGCTCGGCTTCTTCACGCGTCTGCTTGAGGAGGCATCGCCTGCCGACCGTTATCGCTTCGCCACAGAACAGATCCTGACGGCCGAGCGAGAGGGCTTCGACACGGCCTGGGTGGCGCAGCATCATTTCCGCGCCGCCGAAGGTGGCCTTCCGTCGCCGCTGATCCTGCTCGCCAATGTTGCCGCCCGCACCCGCACCATCCGGCTCGGCACCGGGATCATCACGCTGCCGCTGGAAAATGCGCTGCGTGTCGCCGAGGACGCCGCCGTGCTCGACCTCATCTCGGGCGGACGGCTCGAACTGGGCGTCGGCTCGGGTGGAACACCGTCGTCCTTCACCGCCTTCGGACTGGACAGCGCCCGGCGCGGCGAGCTGCTCAACACGCATCTCCATGTCCTGCGCAGCGCCTTCGCCGGCAAGCCGTTCGAGGGCGACGACAGGTTGTATCCTGCTGCCCCGACCCTTGCCGGGCGAGTCTGGCAGGCGACGTTCTCGGTGGAAGGTGGTCGTCGTGCCGGTCTCGCAGGTGACGGCCTAATGCTGTCGCGGACGCAGCCGCGGCCGAAGGACAACCCCAACGCCTCGCTGGACGAAGTGCAGAACCCGATCATCGATGCCTATCTGGCAGCACTCCCGACAGGTGTCGCCCCGCGCATCCTGGGTTCGCGCAGCCTGTTCGTGGCCGATAGCCATAACGAGGCCCTGCAGCTTGCAGAGACGGGCCTGCGCCGCGTGCGCGATCATTTCATCGCCACCGGCCACACCCCGCCGGGCGACCGTGTCGAAGAACTCGCCACCGCATTCGACACCCATGCGGGATCGCCCGATGCGGTGATCGCGAGCCTGTCGGTCGACACCAGTCTCCGGCGCGTCACCGACGTCGTGTTCCAGGTCCATTCGGTCGACCCCAGCCATGAGCGCACGCTGCGCTCGATCGAATTGACCGCCCAGAAGGTTGCGGCTGCGCTCGGCTGGGGCAGGTCGATACCACACTCCTCGAAACTCGTTGCCTGAACGGAGGCCAGAACCATGAGCAACCCCGATATCATCGACGAGCTTGCCGGCATCGTTGTCGGCTCCAGGCTCGATCTCATCCGCTACGACCGCGTCGAGGCCCGCGACAACGCGCAGAAGAGCTATCTCGCGCTGTTCGACCCCGACGACCCGAGCGAAGTCTCGGTCCGTGACCGCTTCGCGATCGCGAGCTTTGTCGTCGGACTGCATGGCGACGACAGGGTGACGAAGCACTACATCGCCAGATTTGATGCAGAAAAGCCGTCGAAATCGCTGGCGAGCGCCATCGCGCATGAGGTTCAGCAGGGCAAGGCCAGCGGTCCTTATGGCGCTTATACCGCCGGGCCGCTGACGCGTGAGAATGTGACCGGCCCGTCATACCGCGTCGCCTCGGCGAGCCGTGAAGTCCTGGGTACGAAGCTCGCGGCCGGGCTCGAACACGCTCATCTACTC
>NZ_JBFUKO010000928.1:0-1505 GCF_056400805.1 Aminobacter sp. P4_H6_2 | reverse complement strand
CTGTTTGTCATCGCGATCGTGCTCCAACAGGTCTGCTATCTCGGCGCCTCTGTCACCAATGCAAGTTTCCTGATCAGCACAGCTACGGTAATGACCCCTATCGCCGCCTGGCTACTCGCCGGCGAACGGCCCACGGCGAGCATCGCCATCGCCGCTGGCCTGACCGTTGTCGGAGCCCTGCTGTTGTCGGGCGGGATTGCGAGCCTTGGCTCTGGTGACCTCACGGCCCTTTTGTCGGCCGCCTGCTACTCGCTCTGGATGATCGAGCTTGGCCGCCATGTGCAAGCCCATGCGCGTCCGTTCACAGCCGCTGCAGTGCCGTTTCTTTGCACCGCCGCTCTTGCCCTGCCGGTCGGGGCAGTGTTCGGCAATCGTCGCCGGCCGCAATTTTTGCGGCCGGTCCAGAACTGATCGTCCTTGGCGTGTTCTCTACGGCAATCGCTTTCGGCATGCAGGCGGCGGCCCAGCGCTTCACCTCTGCGAGCCATGCCGCGGTGATCGTCAGTGCCGAGAGCGTTTTCGGGACGCTTGGTGCCGCGATCTTTCTCGGCGAGCGGTCCTCGACCATGGGGGCTTTGGGTGCCGCGATGGTTCTCGTGGCCATCCTGTCGGTCGCAATGTCGAAGGGATCGACACCGACAAACGCGCCCCGGCGGAACGCCCCCATCCGGTCCTTCGCTGCTCCGTCCTTGCCTATGCCACTGCCCGTGCGGGCAAAGCCGATCGTCCCACCGCCAACTAAGGGTCCAAAAGTGAGGCACGCTATGATCATTGCCGATGCGAACGGCCAACTTATCGCCCCAGCATTGCAAACCGTGGCGAGACTTCGTCTCCCCGCATCGGGGACTGCCTTGCCGGAGGCCGCCGTGCAGATAGCGTCCAAACTTGTCGCGAGGGCACCACAATGACGTCGCTGGCAACTCTTTGTCCGCGCCTGGTATCCGCGTTTCGCGCCCGCATGAGCGGCCCCGGTGGCTACTACAACAGTGGCAATGCACTCGGCCTCGTCGCGGGTCTTGGGGTCCAGATCGCCACCGCACCGGCCGGATCGCCTGGCGAAAACACTGTCATGGCGGCGATGGTCGACTATTTCGCCGGCAGCCACAGCGCTGTCGCGCTGACGTTGGCGACGCTGGTCTTCTTCTGGGGCGGCGAGGCCTATCACCGGGCGTGGGCACAGCCGGACGCTCCCGATCCGGCCCTCAACCGGCTGGGCGACCTCCTTTCTGGCATAGGTGCGATCGGACTCGGCATCGCGCTGTTGTTGCTCGGCGATCCGCTGCTTGCTGCAACCTCCGGGCTGCTGCATGCGCTGGGTAAATTCGGCAGCGCCTTTCACCGGCCGGGCACGCCGGTTCCGGTGTGGCCAGTCGCTTGGCCCGACCCGTTTCGTAGCGTCGTTCTCGCCAGCAGGTTGCCGGCAATGCTGGCAACGGCGCTCGCCCTCGGCTCGGCCTTGCCGCAAGTCTGGCCGGACGGKCCCCTCACAGTGCTCATCATGCCGA
>NZ_JBFUKO010000927.1:0-1517 GCF_056400805.1 Aminobacter sp. P4_H6_2 | reverse complement strand
GACCATGACATAGCCGCCGACGATCAGCTGAGCCGGGTCGCCGCTGGCCTGGTTGACGAACTGGGCGAGACCGATGGTGCCGCCGGCGCCCGGAACGTTGTTGACCTGCACGGAGCTCGAGATCTTCTCGTCCTGGAGCGCGGTCTGCATCGAACGCGCGGTCTGGTCCCAGCCGCCGCCAGGCGCTGCGGGAGCCATGATCTTGTAGTCGGCCGCTGCGGCCGGCAGAGCGAGCGCGCCCGCGATGATAGATGCCAATACGAACTGCTTCATTGCTGTTCCTCCCTTGCAACCCGCATGCGCGGGGCAAATGCTTTTTTCAGTTTCGAGGCCCGCGCCTGAGGCAGCGTCCCGGAACGTCAAGGGAAGGAATGGACCGTCTAAATGAGCCGGCCACTTGTGCAGCGTTTCCAGGGCCCCATTACGCGACGATATTGCGCCGCTGGATAGCCTTTGAAGAAACGTGTTCGAAGTCCTCCCGAACTTTCCGAGCCCTGCCGCCTCCAACGGATGGGCCGAAACTTCCCTATCGCAGCAACCTGACATCAGACTGACACCGATGCAACAGCTTGGGAACATCGCATGATCAGGGGCTGCGCAGCGCCTCATTCCAGCGCTCGATGACGCGGGATCGCTTGACCTGGTCGAGATAGACCATCAGGCCGGGACTGACCGGCACCGGGCGCAATTGGCCGCCGAGAACTTCCTGCATCCGGTTGGCGGTGTTTTCGCCCGATACGTCCGGATTGACGGCCGCAATGTGCAATTGCCGCGCCATCACCGTCTGGCCCTCGGCCGACATGAAATATTCGAGATAGCGGCGGCCGAGGTCCGGCGACTTGGCGGCCGCCGGCACCAGGCCGATGCGCGACATCACCACCGTGTAGTCTTTGGGCAGGACGATGCCGACATCAGGGTTGCGCGCCGCCCAGTCGGCGGCATAGGAGCCCAGGATGTTGTAGCCAAGCACGAAGCGCCCGTCGGCGATGCGTTCCAGGATCGCGCTGCTTGTCGAATAGAGCTTCACGCCCGCTGCCCCCATGGCGCGGATCACCGACCAGATGTCGGGATATTGCTCCTGGTCGCGCGCCATGAACATGAAGCCGACGCCGGAGCGCTCGATGTCATACGTGGCGATGCGGCCATAGACCTTGTCGCCCTGGGCCTGGAGGAAATCGACGAACTGGCCGCGCGTGGCGGGTGGCGGCGCGTCCTTGAAGCTCGGCTTGTGATAGACGAACACCGCCGGCTCGAAGGTCAGCGCATAGGCGGTGTCGCGCCAGTTGGCCCAGCGCGGCCAGCGGTCGGACAGCGGCAGCCGGCTTTCCTGGGCGTAACCGTCATTGGCGAGCTTGACCTGCAGGTCCATGGCCGAGGAAAAGGCGATGTCGGAAGTGCCCTTGCCGGCGTCGGTCTCGGCCACGACCCGGTCGTAGATGTCGACCGTCTGCAGTTCCTCGTAGCGGACAATGATGCCGGGATTGGCCTTCTGGAAGCCTTCGAGCATCGGCTTGGCC
>NZ_JBFUKO010000926.1:0-1520 GCF_056400805.1 Aminobacter sp. P4_H6_2 | reverse complement strand
AGCGCTCCCTTGGCTCCGGCTACGCTGGCATCGACAACACGCTGTTCTACAAGGACGGCACCATGATGCTGCTCGGCGACGCCAAGAAGATGACCGAAGAAATCGTCAAGGCCATGGATCACTGAGCCAAGCGCTCAGGCGATCTCACTGCAGCGAGAACCGACAAAAAGCCCGGCAAATGCGCCGGGCTTTTTGTCGCCATCAGCTGGGTCCTATGCATCAGCATGCCCGCGGGGCGAAATCTGGCTTCATCCGCTTGACGATGTCGGTGGCAGTGCGCGCCGAGCCGGCCAATATTGTCGAACCCATATGGTCGTGGCCGATTTGGAACGAAATTCGCGGCACTCCGGGGCATCCGCCCTTCGTAGCTGTAGTTGGCCAGCGTTTGTCAAACTGCCTTGGACTTAAAGCTCTGCTCTTGGCTGAATGAAATCGGGGGAGGTCACAGATGCCGAGCCCTGGTCGAGCTTTGACAACTGCATCCTCCAACATGGTAAGAGGCCAACGAGAACTACGCCGGTGCCAGATGATCGTAGCCTGGGTTCAGGACAGCCAGCACGGCGCGTCGTGTAATTTTTGTCGAGCCGCGGTCGAACCCCCGTTTGTTCCCTGGCTGGAGACCGCTGAATGGCATTTCGATTTATACATACAGCCGATATTCACCTCGATTCGCCGCTCCGTTCTCTCGCGATGCGAAACCCAGCTCTTGCCGAACTTGTCGGAGACGCCAGTCGCCAGGCGTTTGTCTCCATTGTGGATCTATGCCTAGCGGAAGGTGTCGATGCCCTCGTCATTGCCGGCGATCTTTATGACGGCGATCAGACCTCCATGAAAACCGCGCGGTTCTTGGCTTCGCAGATGACACGTCTTCACCAKGGCGGCATCAGAGTTTTCAAGATTCGCGGCAATCACGACGCCATGTCGCGGATATCGAAACAGCTCGTGTTTCCGGACACAGTAACGATTTTCGGCGGTCGTCCCCAGCCCGTGCTTCAAACAGCCGGCGGACTGGACGTCATGTTTCACGGATTGAGCTTTGCGAGTCCCAAGGCACCCGAAAGTCTGCTCGCTAAATATTCCGCTGCGCGCGAGGGCACGGTCAATGTGGGGATCATGCACACCAGCCTGGGCGGATCGCCCGGTCATGACGTCTACGCGCCGTGCAGCGTCGCTGACTTGCATAACCACGGCTTTGATTTCTGGGCGCTCGGGCACATTCACGTCCGCAAAGTTCATCCAGGAGCAAGCACGGTGGTGATGCCAGGAATGCCGCAAGGCAGGGACATCAACGAGGACGGAGAAAAATCCGTCACTCTGGTAACGATACGTGACGACCGTTCCGTGGAGATTGAGGAAAGGCCGACGAGTGTCGCGCAATTCGAGCGCGTGAACGTCGACGTGACCGGGACGATGGAAGGCCCTGAAGTCATTGGACGAATCCGATCCGCACTCGAAGATATCCGGGCGTCGGTCAGATCCCGCCACGTTGTGGTGCGTCTCGGTCTGAGCGGGGCGACACC
>NZ_JBFUKO010000925.1:0-1522 GCF_056400805.1 Aminobacter sp. P4_H6_2 | reverse complement strand
AAATGAAGGCGCAATTGCTACCTAGCGCGGTCGGCGGGAATGTCCTCTGTGGATGGCCCCCGCCTGCGGCGCGCGCGAACCCGACGTCTCCATAACCGCGAGGAACGCCCGATCGCACTCAAGACGGTCCATTGCCTCCTCCGGCGATGCAAACGAAGTGCTGGGAGATCAATTGTATCCGTTCGGGCTGCAATTGGCGAGGAACGCCCTCATGCGGGCAGACTGCGGCTGCTCAGCTTGACTTTGTGTCCGCGACATCCCACGTTCCGTAACATGTCGACTGATCGCTTCACGCTTCTGCTTGAACGGGTGTTCCCCGTCGCGGGCACCTAACCCCGGCTTGGTCGCGTCGCCCCCCGGCCGAGGGGCATATGCCTCACGCGCTGCGCTCCGCAGCCGTTGCAGGAACACGGCGACAGCAAATCCGCACAGTCAGTCATACAGCCGTCGGCGCATTTTGCGCCCGCGGTTCGAACATTTTGGAAGAGTTTTGAAAATGGCCCCCACCATAGACAGGCGCAAGCCTGCGATCACGATCACCCGCTCCGACCACGAAAGCCTTTCGCGGCTTGCTGAATCCTACTCTGCGCGGGATCCCGATGCTGCGGAGCAACTGCTCTCCGAACTCGACCGCGCACGCGTGGTGATGGACGGACGCATCGCGCACGACGTCGTCAGGATTGGCTCGACGCTTAGGTTCACCACCGACGCGGGCGAAGATCGCACCGTCACGCTGGTGTTCCCCGGGGAGGCTGACATCGCCCAGGCCAAGGTCTCGATCCTGACGCCCATCGGCGCTGCCCTGATCGGCCTGAAAGTCGCCCAGTCCATCGACTGGACGTCGCGCGACGGCCGCACCCGTCGTCTGACCGTCGAGAGCGTCGTCCAGATGGCCGGACAACCAGCCCAGCCTCAGCACGAGCTTCAGACGGCATGACCATGTCGCCACTCGCGCGCCTCATGTTCTACGGAGGATGCCTTATCGCAGGATCGTAGCCCCGTGCGCCGCACGCATGCGGCCAGGGGTTCTCCACCTCGTCCGGACTTTGCCGCTTGCAGGCGGAACAATTGGAGAACTGCGATGTCTAAAGAAACCTGTCACCACGAAGGACTTCGCGGTCGTCGAAGTCATGTGCGAGCGTTGCCTTACCCGCGGGGCGGGAATGTCCCTGACTTTCGAAGTAGCACCCTGATCGTGGCAATAGCGGGTGGCATCAGCCTGTGGCATATCCGGTGGACAGAGCGATGGAATAGCAGACGTTCCGGTAGCCACCTCACGTTGAGCCGTCTTGGGTCACGAGACGCGGGCCGCGGTGGGGTGAACCGGCAGGTATCGGCCCCGGATCTGCCTACGGAATCATTTCCGGTCGTGGCGTTAAGGGGAAATGCCGATGGCACTGGGGTGGGAAGGGGAATGGCTGGTTTTGCTCCAGCCGCACCCCAAAGCCAATGTCATAGGCGCTGTCACAAGGCAGCAATAATACGCCCTCTCAACTCCTCGACGGCGTGCGATACTTCCTTT
>NZ_JBFUKO010000924.1:0-1523 GCF_056400805.1 Aminobacter sp. P4_H6_2 | reverse complement strand
GCCGAGGATCACCTCCTTGATGGTAATCCACATGGCCACCAGCATATAGCCGCCGGAAAGCAGGTTTTTGGCGACGAAGACGATGTCGGCGCCGGTCTCCCATGGACCCGGCAGGATGATTGGCGAAACCACGCCCAACACATGGATCAGCTGCCACAACGCGATGAAGCCGAACAGCAGCCCGGCCATGGCAATGGAGCGGGGAATCCGGTCTATGAAGGAGACATGTTCGGTCCAGATCGTCTCCGGACGCTGGTCCTTGTTGTCAATTGCGACCATTACAGGAAAGCTCCCTTGTCGAGCCTTGCGCGGATGCGGCGCACATACTCGCCAAACTTCGGATCTGTCATCATGTCGAGCGTCCGTGGCCGTGGCAGATCGATCGTGACCRCTTCGACGAAATTGCCAGGCCGCGGCGACATGACATAGACCGTATCGGACAAGATCACCGCTTCTGGAATGGAGTGCGTGACCAAAAACGCGGTGGCGTTGCGTTCCATGCAGATGCGCTGCAGCTCCATGTTCATGAAGTCGCGGGACAACTCGTCGAGCGCGCTGAACGGCTCATCGAGCAGAAGCACGGCGGGCCTGGTGATCAGCATCCTGCAGATCGCCGCGCGTTGGGCCATGCCGCCGGACAATTCGTTCGGGCGCACGGCATCAAAGCCCTTCAGCCCGACAAGATCGAGCAATGCCCGCGCCTCGTCGTGCATGGCCCGTGCCGCCTTCTTGCCGTCGCGAATCTCGATCGGCAGGACGATGTTTTCGAGTGTCGTGCGCCACGGAAATAGCGTGGCCTGCTGGAACATCATGCCGATATCTCGGCGCGTGCCGGTGACCGGCGTGCCCTCCAGATAGACACTGCCCTCAGTCGGCGGCAGGACACCCGCCATGATCTTAAGAAGCGTGGACTTGCCACAGCCGGAGGGCCCGATGACCGAGGAGAAGCTCCCCTCGGTCAATGTCAGGTCGACCCGGTCGAGCGCGTGAATGGAGCGGCGCGCGTAGCTTTTCGCCACGCCGCGGAGCTCGTATACGGGCCGGCCTGGCAGGCCGGCCCCGTCGAATTCGGATCGCTGAAGTGCGTTCATTCGTTCCAAGCTTTCACGAAATCATTCGTGTAGGCCGCGTTCAGGTCGTCAAGCGGCTTGGCCAGAGCACCCGTCGCCACCTGGCTTTCATGCCACATCTTCCAATGCTCCGGCGGCTGGTAGCCATAGCCGTTGGACAGGTCGAGCGGCGTGACGCGATCCTGGATCGCGGTCAAAAGTGCTGCTGCGAACTTTGCGTCCTCGCCTTCCTGGGGATTGCCGGCTGCCGCATGGGCGAGCACGGCATCCTTGTTGGCCGGATCTAGGCCGAACTTCGTTCCCTTGACCAGCGCCTTGCCGAAGCCTTCGATGACTTTCGGGTTTGCCTCGAGATAGCTGCGCGTGACCGCCCACCCGTTGCCGAAGAAGGCCAGGAATTCTTCCGGAGTGATTTCGCGCAACGGGATGCCGCGCGCACCGATGATCGCCGCG
>NZ_JBFUKO010000923.1:0-1523 GCF_056400805.1 Aminobacter sp. P4_H6_2 | reverse complement strand
GCTCAGCCCTGATCAATGCACACATACCACCCGCCACCGCTAGAGACTTCTCCGGCGGCAGAAATAGCAACGCAGGCCCGAGCATCATCTCAACGAAGCCACTGCTGTTTGGCGGATGTCCCGATCCCATCGTTAGGAGGAAGGGTTCGGTCGAATTCGCACGAACAGTCGTTTCGGGGAGCGGCTGAGCACCATTTGGACAGACCAGCACTTCGCTTGCCCCCATGCCTGCGTACACCGCAGCATCGGATTGGGTGCAGGCAATGACAACATCTGCTGTTTTGGTAAGAAGTTTTTCGACGCGCTCAAGATATCGCAATGCGCGCCCAACATATAATGGCTCTCCGCCGCGCTCCAACAGTATATCGCGCTTAATCTCAACTTCGACATTCTGCGACGAGTAAATTAGCCGATGTCCAGAGCGCCCCCTTCGTTTTAACGCCTTTATCGCCGGATAGAGGTATGGCTGTTCGAAATGTATATGGGTTGGACGAAAATCATCTACGTGGTCGACAAGCCAACTGATGCAATTGTCGTCACGCGAAGAAATAAGACCTGAGAAAATATCCTCCAGGTACGGCTGAGGATAGAACCACCCGTTCTTGCGATATTCAGCTTGAAAGGCGCGATCCAACGTGGTCCTTCTTTGGCTGGATTTGCCGGGGCATATCACCAGAAACTTCACTGGTACGCCCATCTCCTCATAAATCTTGACGATCTCCGCCGCTCGCCTTTGCCCGCCATGAACCGGCTCGTCAATCAGGTACGTTCCAAGGGCCAATACGCGCATAATCCCAGCCTACCTCGTGATTGCAGTGGCAAAGAACTGACTTGCGCTCTGCTTCCAACTGGTGCCGACGTAACTCTGCCTGATAGCCTTCTCTTTCTCGGAACGCACCACGTCATCATTCACGTATTCTTGGATTGCATCTCTCCAAGCATATACATCTAGTGGGTCAATCAGCACCGTGTGCGTGCTGATCTCGGGCAGGCTACCTCGATTCGAGGCAAGACAAACCTTGCCGTGCATCAAACTTTCGGCCACAGGCAAACCCCACCCCTCATCGAAAGACGGAAAGACTGTAAGCAGACAGTTTTCATAGCAGAGGCTCAACTCCTCATCGCTGACGGCCGATATGATCTCGATTCGATCGCATACTAAGGGGTTATTCCTGATCTGATGCATCAGATCGCCGGTCAACCAGTGCCCAGTCCCCACGAACACCAACTTGACGTCGGCATCAATTCGCCCCTCACTAACAAGGTTTTGCCATACCTGGTATAACAACCAGTGGTTCTTCCGCGGCTCTATTGAGGCCACCATCAGAACGTAACGCGTACCTTGCAGCTTGGCTGGTAGCGTCGCCGCCGCACTACCGAGCTTGTCAGCCTGGACGCTCGCGAAATCGGTTTCGCCAAGGCGAAAAACCGACAGGGCCGGACAAGGGATGTCAAACGCATCACACAGTTGCCTGTATTCCTGCGCGGTCGCTTTCGAAATGCAGAATACTCTATCCGCGAGC
>NZ_JBFUKO010000922.1:0-1526 GCF_056400805.1 Aminobacter sp. P4_H6_2 | reverse complement strand
GGTTTGCTCCTGCGCCTGGACCATCGAGGTGGTGCTTAGAAGAGCGGCGGCAATGGCCGTTGCCGCTGCAACACAGGTTGCTGCTGCTTTCATATCACATGTCTTCCTCTGTTAGCGGCAGCCTCGGCCAGTACAGCTCAGGCTGGCTAAGAACGACCTAAAGGTTCGGTGAAATGTTCCCCCCGACACGCGAATGCGGGTCGGCCAGTAAAAGGCTCCATTCCCCTGCATGCAGTCTTGATCGTGGATCGTGATGATACGGTGAGAGAGTGCAACCTATATGACGTAACGTCAACTTATYTCGCGGCGCTCGATCGCCTTTGAGGAATGGTCGCTTGCCTGCCGAATTGCACACCGACAAAACAGGGGTGCCAGTCTAACTGATTGGAAGGTGGACCTCCGTCGGCCGCGCGATCCCAGCTATCGGCGGAAAGCAGCGCTCGGAACTATGGGAGGCGCTGGACTATCTGCGGGATGTCAAGTTCGCGGTCTCGATCGGTGCCGGCAACAAAGGTGCTTTGCCGGTGCAGCCGGTCCTGCGCGTCATGGCCAAGCATCTTCGCGGTGAGGACAAGTTGCGACATGCAACGGTGTCCGAGATACTTATGCCTTGAGGTGACCTGCCACAGATTCGACAGGCCGCTTTAGCTGCRCACCGATATTCGAGAGAGCCCGATTTTGTCACAAGCACSCGAGTACAAAAACGTCCCACTTGGCTTTAGAGTGCGTCCGTCCTTGAAGAAAGCACTCGAAAAAGCAGCCAAGGATGACCACCGGTCCACTTCAGCCATGGCAGAAATAATCCTGGCCGMATGGCTCCGGGACAAAGGCTACTTGGCCCGGGAAAACATGAAGTAACCTGGCAACATTCGGTTTAATACCACACAAACCCTGTCCACGTTGACGGACCTGAGCGCAGAAACGGCCTGCCATGCAAGGTTCGACAGGCCGTTCCGGCACAACTCTGGTTGCATCATCTTCGCTGTGCGCCGATAGGGAACTTAAAGGCCTGCCAGCCGCCAGCCGACAGGCCCCATTTTGAAGCGTGTCAGAGGGGATCAAAGAACACGCTTCGCGGACTTCGAAGACCCACGCTTGCGGTGACGGGTCTCCTCGATGAGCGCAGCTGAAAGGTTAAGACTGCGCCCATTCGTCTCCGCTCGATCAAACGAGGTGCACCCGGATCGGGTTCCCCTAAAAGCAGAAAAAGCCCCGCCACCTTTCGGCAGCGGGGCAAAGGATCAAGGCGTGATGGCACTTTATCATATTCCCGAAGTCGGGAGAATGGTCAGGGCGGCGGGCGACCCGTCAGCCAGGTATAGACCCCGAGCAGCCATCCGGCGCTCCCAACGACACCTAAGCCGATCTTGAGAAGGTAACGCCCAGCGGTGCCGGCACCCTGTGCCTGCGTTCGCAGGTTAACCACGTCGTCGGTCACGGCCTGCATGCTGGTCTGGCTGTGCTTCACCGCGATCACGTCAGCCTCAACCCTTGTGAGCCGGTGGCCGAACTCGTCAAGCCGGCGA
>NZ_JBFUKO010000921.1:0-1533 GCF_056400805.1 Aminobacter sp. P4_H6_2 | reverse complement strand
CAACTACACGGAACGGACGTGGACGATGGTTACCATCTCGGACGCCATCAACAAGCTGATGAAAACCTACGTCAAGTATCCGCCGCGGAAACTGCAGAGCGAGAGCTACAGCGGACCGCTTACACTTACGAACTATCAGCGGTTCCAGTGGGTTCGGGATCAACTCGACAAGGAAGGCATCAACCTAGCGATTCCGACAGGAAACTGATCGATGCTTGGTGAAGGAGGCCCGGGCGACTGGGCCTCCTTTTTTCCGGAAAAGTAGGTCAGGGCGGCGGGGCCAAATACTCACACGACCATGGCAAGCTGGGTTTGGGTAGACGATCATGGCCACTGCAAATTCACAGCTTCGACAGGAACCACGCTGGGCTCCGGCGCTCGCCATTCTTGCAGTGGTGGTGTTGCTGGCGGTGTTGCCTCATCACGTACAGATCATGCCGAGATGGGTATCATATGTCGTGGTGCTGGCAATCTTAGTGCCAATGGCTGGGGTCACGTTCTCTGCTGGCAACGCCCACTTCTGGCTACGTGCCGAGAGGATCGCAATCATCATGTTTGCCGCGCTGTACGTCGCCAACACGGCGCTGGAACTTGCGGACATGATCGGCATCATCACACTGCATCCGCCCGAAACCCGTACGATCTCATTGCTCTCCTCTTCCTTGGCAATATGGGTCACCAACGTTCTGGCGTTTGCGTTGCTTTACTGGCAGATCGATCGTGGCGGCCCTTTTGCATGGGAGAGCGGAAAAAACTTTCCAGACTGGCTCTTTCCGCAATCTGCGACGCCTGACGTTGCTCCGCCGGACTGGCGGCCGCAGTTCGTTGACTTTCTCGCCTTGGCCTACAATACGGCAACAGCTTTTAGCCCGACCGATGTCCTGCCGCTTAGCAGGCGAGCCAAGATGCTAATGACCCTCGAAAGCGGAATTTCATTGCTTACACTTGTCATAGTGGCGGCACGCGCCGTGAACGCGCTTCCATAAAATCGCAAACCATAGACTACCACGGGGGAAAAGATCGCAAGATGCCCAGTATTGACGCGGATCAGCTATCCACGGTGATCTCCCACGCGTTAGCACCATCGTTTCTGCTCACTGCAATCGCTGCTTTGGTTTCGATCCTGATCGCGAGAATGACACGCGTTACTGACCGGCTGCGCAGTCTGAACCAGATCGCCAATGACGACGTCGCGCGCGTCCGGCTGAAAACGGATATCACTAGGCTGAGACGGCGCGAGATACTTCTGCACCAATCGCTGCAATTGGCGGTAACAAGTGGCATCACCATCACAGTGCTACTTCTGTTCGGTTTTGCTGTGACCTTTTTGGGGGATCGCCACGAGCCCGGTGCCGGCGTGCTGTTTGTCGTGGCACTAGTTCTGCTGGTAGGTTGTCTGCTCCGTTTTCTTCAGGACGTAAGAATTTCCTTGAGCGAGTTCGACCATCATGATTGAGCCGCGCAGAGCAGCCCATTTCCTGGCGGCGTTAGGCCTTTTGATCGCATTTTTTATCCCCCCACTCGCCTCGGCAG
>NZ_JBFUKO010000920.1:0-1534 GCF_056400805.1 Aminobacter sp. P4_H6_2 | reverse complement strand
CAGAAAGCTTGCGGCTCTGTGTTCACCAAGCCGATCGAACAATTGCGGCCTGCGTCGGGCGAGCCCGCGCAGGGAAAATGTCAGCAGCGGCCCTAGCGGCAACCCGGCAATACTTGGGAATAGGTGCCGGGCGAACCCAGGCAATTCTCCTTCAACGGCTTTCGTTGCCACCCGACACTCCATGTTATTTGTCGCACATTGACCGGAGTGTCATAGGCGCGGGACCGGAGTGCTTGTTTGTCGGGGAACAAAGAGGAGCGCGAATTTTTCTAATTCGCGCGCCTGCACCACAAGCTAGCTATGTGCCTCGTTGCCATGGAGCTTTGCCATCTCGTCGAAGCTGTCGCGGTTCGGGCAGAACTCGCGATAGCGCTTGGCGAAACTGGCTGCAGTGAGCTGGTCGGAACAGTGACTGCGCTGGCTGCACATCATGCAGGTGCGTCGCATGTCGCGGTTCCATCCGGCATACAGGGTCGCGAAAGCGTCCGGATCGACGCCAACCGACTGCATGGCCTCGGGGAGCAGGATRGTGGACGCGAAGGTGTGCCGCATGGCGATGGCGAGATCAGCGCGCGTCAGGCCGCATTCGCCGAGAACACGCTCACCTTCCTGGCGCCCGAGAGCATTGATCTCTCGTATGGCCGCGCGTCGCTGTTTCCAGTCCTTGTAGGCCAGAACCGCGGAATGCCACACTTCCCAACTTTCCGGTGCCGGAATGCTCATGACGCTTTCCTCCTCGTCCAAGAATGCGGCGGACACCAAAACCGCCACTTGACCGTTTCGTACTGGAAACGCCGTGCCTGTTCTTTGTCCTGGATCAAAGTTGGCCATGGATCGACATGGGATAGGAGCCGCGTCCGCAGTTCCGGACGGACCGGATCGCCTTCAACCATGCACCAGCGCAGTCTTCAGCCGTTTTCCAGCCTCGCTTCCTTTATTGACCATCTCCAGGGCCAAGGTGACGTTCAGCAGCTCAGCAGCCCCGTCTCCACGCAGCTTGAAATGACCGAGATACATCGTCGTGTCATCGCGGCAGGCGGGCCGGTGCTGCGCTTTGCAACGCCAATGACGGCCAATGGCAACGCCTCGACCATGCCGGTCGTGACCAATCTGTTCGGCACTTGTGAACGTGTCGCGGCAGGCCTCGGCACCACGCGCGAAGGCCTTTCCACGCTCGGCGCGCTGTTGGCGTGGATGAGGGCGCCCCAGGCACCGCGAACACTTGGCGAGGCGCGCTCGCTCCTGCCTGCCGCCCGCGGCGCACTGACGGCGCGGCCCAAGATCGTCACCGCTCCTGCAGGGTGGCACGACATGGAACCGGATTTTTCGCAGCTTCCAGTCCAGACCTGCTGGCCCGAGGATGCCGGGCCACTCATCACCTGGCCGGTGGTTGTTACCCGCTCACCGGGAGACGACGATCCGGCTGCCTACAATCTCGGCATCTACCGCATGCAGGTGCTCGACCGCGATCGCGCCATCGTGCGCTGGCTGCCGATGCGGGGCGGTGCGGCGCATCATCGGCAGTGGGCGGCAA
>NZ_JBFUKO010000919.1:0-1545 GCF_056400805.1 Aminobacter sp. P4_H6_2 | reverse complement strand
ATGCTCATGTCGAGCACCACGATGTCGGATTTCGGCACATACATCAAAAAGCCGGTCGTTGGGTTAGGCGTGCACGGCATGAAGACGGCGATAAGYGGATCGCCCTCCTTGTCCAGCTTGTCGTTGATTTCGGTCTGCTTTTCATTGGCAACGAAAACCAGCGACCACACGCCCTTGCGCGGATACTCGACCATGCCAACGGTCCGGAACATTTCGTTCTTGTTCGACAGCACCGTCTCGAACAACTGCTTCAGAGCCTTGTAAAGACCGCGCACCAGCGGCATGCGGTTCAGCAGACGCTCGCCGAACGCAACGATTGCCCGGCCGATGAAATTGGCGGTCAAAAAGCCGATCAGCGTGATCAGCACCAGCGCCACGATCAGCCCGAAGCCCGGCACCTTGATCGAGAGATAATTATCCGGATTGTAGGTGTTGGGAATGTAGGGCTTCACCCACGAGTCGACCCAGCCGATGAACGACCAGGCAATGTAAACGGTAATCGCCAGCGGCGCGCAGACGATGAAGCCGGTGAGGAAGTAGTTCCTCAGCCGCGTCATCGCCGAAACCTTGTATGCGTCCGACATCGTTCACCGCCGCCCTATTTGCAGCGCAACATTAGTGAACAGCCGGGCGCTTTGAAACAGCGATCTTCGTAGGGGCAGTCCCCTGGGATGTCGCGACGACTGCCAAATTGCTTGCCGGGCAACAGCCGTCCGCAAGAAGCCGGTCCGCCCAGCGCTTGATCAGGGCGAAGCATCCGCTTGGCAAAAATCAGTCGCTATTTCAGGTTCTCTATGATGCAGACAAATCTGGTCGGGTCGGCCGCAGGCTGTTTGATGAGACCGTTCGACCTGATCCGAACAACGCGATCCCCAACGGTATCCGCCTCATTGCCTCCGACGGTCCTCACATAGCGCCCATTTCCGTCGGAGCCTTCTTCAATCACAATTGCCGAATGCGAGGCGTATTGCTGGTGCGCGGCAGCGTGGTCAAAGCCGAAAGTGTTGCCGCCGCGATTGTTCTGAATGATATCCCCGATCTTCGGTGCGTATTCCGAGATGCTGCGTCCACGGAAAACACCTTCCTCATTCCGTGCATTCCTGATCGCCTTGAACACGAACTCTGAATGGCTATCGGCGAACCGGAATTCGGCCGCCGTCGCGCCAGCGCACTTGATAAAGTAGGAAACAAACACCGCCGACCAAGGCGTCCCAACGCCAGGAAACTGCATTCCAATGTCGGTCCAATACTTCCTTATTCGGGAAGCCATTCTCGATGTGGTTTCATGCGATCCATGAAGCAGATCGAATTCGGCCTCGGCCAACGAGGCTAGTTTCGTCGCATAGGTTGTTGGCATTTGACACCCCCAGACAATGCCGGGCCAGAATACGCGCCGAGAAGCTGCATTGCAACCTATATTTGCATTAATGGATGCAATTCAACCATAGATGGCAAATGGGGCATGGTCGCACCAATCCGAGCGACGAATTCGCCGCCCGGAGCAATTAGACAAACACCGGAGGGATAAACCTCGCCCTACTCCAC
>NZ_JBFUKO010000918.1:0-1559 GCF_056400805.1 Aminobacter sp. P4_H6_2 | reverse complement strand
GCCATGCGCAGCTTGCCGGAATCGATCAGGTCCAGCATGCCGTCCTGGATCACCTCGGTGTAGGCGGTCATGTTTTCGAACGGGCCGTCGACCAGCCCGGTCAGCACGGCATTGGCGATGTTGCCGACACCCGACTGGATCGGCAGTAGCGACGCCGGCAACCGGCCCTTCGCAACCTCATGAGCGTAGAATTCCAGCAAATGCCCGGCGATGGCATGGGCGACGTCGTCGGGCTTGGAGAACGGCAAATTGCGGTCGGGCGCATCGGTCTCGACAATGGCGACGATCTTGGCAGGATCGCAACGGAAGACGCTCTCGCCGATACGGTCGTCCGGTTTCACCAGCGGGATCGGCACGCGATGCGGCGGCAGGGCGGTGCCATAGTAGATGTCGTGCATGCCTTCCAACTGGCTGTTTTGCCAGCGGTTGACCTCAAGTATCACTTGGTCGGCTCGGTCGAGCCAGGTCTTGTTGTTGCCGACCGACGACGACGGAATCAGCGAGCCATCCGGCAAAATGCCTGAAACCTCGACGACCGCCGTATCGAGCGGGCCGAGAAAGCCCTGCCAGGCCATCGGCGCGACCTGACTCAGATGCATGTCGAAATATTCCATCTCGCCGCGATTGATCTTTTCGCGGGCAATGGGATCGGAATTGTAGGGAAGACGGAACTCGATGCCGTCGGCCTTGGCAAGCGCCCCGTCGAGTTCGGGGCCGGTCGAAGCGCCGGTCCAGACACGCAGCCGGAACGGATTGCCTTTGGCATGCTCCGCCTCGATGCGGGCCGCTAGAGCCAAGGGCACTGTCTTGGGATAGCCCGAACCCGTGAAGCCGCTCATCCCGACTGTGGAGCCCGACTTGATCAGCGAGGCCGCATCCTCGGCGCTCATCACCTTGGATCGCAGGCTTTCGCAGCCTATCCGCGTTTGCACCATGTCTCGCCTCGCTCCAGCCGTTGCGCTTCGTTCCTCGCCCCCATTGAGGCTACCTGATATGGCATCCTCATGTCGGTGCAAGGGGCGATTGTGACGCGGATGCGGGCGGCGTCAGGCCGCTTCGGCCAAGCCGTTACGCTTGACGTTCAGCCGGATGACGGCCCGGATCGGCAGATGATCGGAGGCGATACGCGCAAGTGCCGTATCGTGGGCCTCGATCTCGGTGAGCAAATTGTGCGGCCTCGCCATGACGCGGTCGAGCGCCAATACAGGAAAGCGCGAGGGAAAGCTCGGAACGATCGCATGCATCGGGCCGAAGGCCGGCTCCAGACTGCGCAGCGACGAGCGTTTGCCCAGCCGCCATTCGTTGAGGTCGCCGACAAGCACCGTCGGCTTGTCGCTGTGCAGTTCGGCTGCGGTCAAAAGCGTACCAGCCTGCAGCTTGCGCGAGTGGCGCAGCAGTCCGAAATGCGCCGCGATGATGCGCAAGGGACCCGCTTCGAGTTCGAGATCGACGACGACAGCTCCGCGCGGCTCGGCCCCGGGCAGAACGATCTGCCGCGCCGAGCTCACCGACCCCTTGCGAAACAGCACCACATTGCCGTGCCAGCCATGGCTCATGCG
>NZ_JBFUKO010000917.1:0-1562 GCF_056400805.1 Aminobacter sp. P4_H6_2 | reverse complement strand
AGTTGATTGCTTGGAGGCCTTCCTAGAAGCAGGATGGCCGGCGGCACGACGTCTCCTCTATCGCCTGCCAGAACTGATCCAGTGAACCCGCTGGCGCTGCTCAACCTGTTCAAGCGAGGCCTCGGCGACCTGCTTGCTGCGGTCGAGCGAGAGCTGGCGAGGCCACAGCGTGACCCGTTCAGCGAGATAGACCCAAACCGCCGTCCCCACGAGCACGACACGCGGCTGCTCTTTGTCGATGAATTGCTCGGACATCTCGGATGGCGGCTCGGTGCCGGGGGCAATGTGCTTGAGGAAGCCCGTCTCCAAGCGAACACCACAAAATTCATGGACTACGTTGGGGTTGTCGATATCACCGGCGCACCGCTGTTATTGGTGGAAGCCAAGGCTTGGGACAAGCCAGYGATCTCGGCTCGCGCGGGTGGCCAGTACGCAAGCGAGGCCGGACTGGTTGTTGCGGCAATCCAGCATATCCGCGACGGGAAGGCTGAGGCCACGTCGCCGATCATCGCGGAGTGGGACAGCTATCTGCGCCAGGTACGCGGCTATGTGCAGACACTAGAGGAGAAGTACTGCCATGGCTTACCTAGGGGTGTCATCATCAGCGGCGAGTGGATGGTGGTGTTCACCAAGCCCGTTGAGACTTTCCTGGGCGCACTACTGCCGGATGACATCGAGATCTTTAAGCGCTCGCAGTTCAAGGAGCAGGCGGGACAAATCTTCAAGCTTCTCCATCGCTCGGCGCTCACCGAAGACGCGCCGATACCCCTGCGGCCGGCGCAACTTCGGCAATTCGTCGAGTTGGACGGCGTCGCCGGCGCGTTTCAAGGAGTGCATGTCCACTATGAGCGAACCGGCAGCGCACTATTCGTTCGCCGACCCCGCATTCTGATCTACCCAGCCCTATTTGTCGCCCGAAAGGACGACGCTGTCTTCACTGTGATCGACAACGACACGCCCCTCGAGCTCGACTATCGGACAGACCACGATGGCCTTGAAACGCTGGCCCCGCACTTGGACTCCGTTTACGCCCGTAGCACCACTCTGATTGCTGCATGCGGAGCTGAACTCGGGGGCGCACTTCCCGTGGCCGAGCTTTCGGCGTTTCCCGGTTTCCGCAGCGACGGTATGGCGAAGGGGCTGGTGGGCGAACTGCCGGAGGCGGACGAATGGCTCGTCGCCACCGGTAGCGCGACGCACTTTCTGCTCGCGGAGCCCCGTGTCCAGGAATGCCGGTTCCATAGCTGGGCTGAATGCGGGGCCGACGCAGCATTGCAATCCGCGATCAGCGCTCGTTCGGTCGAGCCTCCGGCGTTCTTCGTGGACACCCAACGTCATCATTGCGCACACCAGGTCGTCCAAGACCGTCGCAACGCTCGGTGCCTCATCCAAGCCATCGACAGCCGGACCTGCTGCCAGGCCTGCGTGTATTTGGAGCACTGCTGGGCAGCAGACGAGCGAGCGGCGTTGCCCTGTGGCACCTGAAGACGATGTCTGCTTTCGGGCGACAAAACAGCTTATACCTGCGACCGACATTGGGCGCAAAGCTGCCGTTCCCATAC
>NZ_JBFUKO010000916.1:0-1564 GCF_056400805.1 Aminobacter sp. P4_H6_2 | reverse complement strand
CCTCAAGGGCGCCTTCCTCGCAGGGCAGGCGGCGGCGCGTTTCATGGTCGACAAGGTCAAGTCGGGTGGCGCGCCCGGTGCCATCATCAATATGTCCTCGATCAACGCGGTTGTCGCCATCGCCGACCAGGTGCCCTATGCCGTGTCCAAGGGCGGCATAACCCAGCTGACAACGGTCATGGCGCTGGGGCTCGCGCCATACGGCATCCGCGTCAACGCCATTGGTCCCGGCTCGATCTCCACCGACATGCTGGCCCGCGCCAAGGCCGATCCGGCGGCGAAGGCCCGCATTCTGTCGCGCACCCCGCTCGGGCGCATCGGCGAGCCCGAGGAGATCGCCGCCATCGCCGCTTTCCTCGCCTCCGACGACGCCAGCTACATCACCGGCCAGACCATTTTCGCCGATGGCGGCCGGCTCGCGCTTAACTACACGGTTCCTTTCAAAGGCTGACCAAGCAGCCGGCTGGGTGTCTTGAGATTCAGGTCAGCCGAGCCGAAAATGGCAGATTCCGAGAACCGGCGCGGAGCGTACATTCAGGTACATGAGCACCGGAAGCGCAGGTATCTGCCAATTGCAGGCCGGCCTCACCTGAATCCCAAGACACCCCAGCCCTCCTGACAGACTGCTGTCAGGAGGGCTGTGCGATACTCCTCCCATTCAAGATAAGGAGGAGCCGTCATGAACACGTTCACGCCTGACATTTTTCGCGCCATCAGGCACTATGCCGGCAAGGTCAGGACCATGCACAATGAGATCCGCACCCAACGCTTCATGAACGCGCTGCCCAACGATATCCGCAAGGACATCGGCTGGCCCGACCGCTTCATGTCGCGCGGCAGCGACCGCAACTGACGCCCAAAAGCCTGACAGAAGGACACACCAATGACCGCCTCCAAAACCATCGGCGTCTTGTTCATCGAAGGCTATGCCGATTGGGAATACGGCCTGCTTGCCGCATCGGCGRTCGAATGGTTCGGCGCGCGTGCTGTCGCGATTTCGCCCCATGCCTCACCGCTGACCTCGATCGCCGGCTTCAGCCTCAGCGCCAAGCGCAGCGCCAATCCGGCGGAAAACCAGGATCTCGACGCTGTCGCGGTCATCGGTTCGGATGGCTGGGCCGACAAAGGCGCCCCCGACGTCTCGCCACTGCTCAAGGCGGTCGCCGCGCGTGGCGGTGTGGTCGGCGGCATCTGCGCCGGCACGCTGGCGCTCGCCCGCTCCGGCCTGTTCGAAGCCGTCAGGCACACCAGCAACGGCCGCGACTGGATCCTTCGCCACGAGCCGGTCTATGCCGGTGTTGCGAGTTACCAGGATGTGCCGCACGCCGTTGCCGACAAGAAGATCGTCTCCGCACCAGGCTCGGCGCCGGGCACCTTCGCGACGGCCTTCCTACAAACGCTATATCCAGAGCAGGGCGACCAGATCGGCGAGATGCGCGCCATGTTCGCGCGCGAGCATGCCATGGTCGCGCGCGGACACGGTGACGCCTCCTGACAATACGCTGTCAGGAGGCCTGTGCGATGATAGGATGAAGAGTTCCGCATGCTCGGCGCAGCCCAGCGC
>NZ_JBFUKO010000915.1:0-1567 GCF_056400805.1 Aminobacter sp. P4_H6_2 | reverse complement strand
CGTTGATGTAGGGGATTTCTCCGGCCTTGCGCATTTCGCGAAGGGTGTCTTCACCGATGCCAAGTTCGGCTGCGGCCTGCTCCGGTGTCAACAGGGCCATAGCTTCGCCTCTTGGATGCCACTGTGATTTTGCGTCTCTTGCCACTGCGTTCCATCGAGCCTTACGATCTTGGATCGGGGGAGCGATTCATGACGGCGGAGCGGGTTCTTCAAGCGGCTAGCAACATTATCTGCGTGGCAGTCGGCCTTTTGGTTGGACTGGCAGTGGCAGATGTTATTGGAGAAACGGCCGTGGCGACCGTTCGTGACTGGCAGGGACTTCTGGGCGGTGTCTTGGCAATTGCCGCTGCCTATCTGACGGTTCGTCAGATGCGACTTAGCGACGATCAACACCAAATCAGACATTCTGAAATGATTGGAGCCGAGCGAAGCCGTGAGCGAATGATCGCGAAGCGTGCAGGGAGCCATATGGCATCTGATCTGCGGGTTACCGTTACGGTGGTGGGTCAAATGCGATCGGCAATGAGCGAGGAAGCGTTGATACGAAATTTTTTTGATCACTCTCCTGGTCTCGCTGCGATCCACACATTCCTGCAGCGCGTGACAACGCATCGAAGCCTCCTTGAGGCACGACCGCTTTTCGAGCCTGAGATGGATGAATTTCTCACCAAGGCTACTCAGTATGTCGACGCAACGGAAAAGGCGTACGAAGTAATGCGCTCGGCTGCCCACAGGGCGGCGCTTACGGCGGATCACCTTCCAGCCGCCCGGGCTTTGCTTCGGCAGATCGACAGCGCATTGAATTACATTGAAAAGTTGGCGGTGGAGCTGGACGCTATGGATCGGAGATACGCGTAGCGACGGCACTGTGTGGCCGCCAATCATTGATTGCGTGTGACGCCAAGCCATTTCAGCCTCCACTACCAAACCAGAGCGCAGCAGAGCCGAGGCTGGAGGCAAAGGCGAAGATCAGCGTCCATTCGCATAAGCCGAACATCGGGCGCGCCTCGAACGGCGGTGAATCGTCGTCGAGCGCATAGTCCAGTGGCGTGGTGTTGTGGCCGGGCCGTTGCATGTCGATGAGGAGGCGGGCGTGACGGCGCGAAAGCTGCAGCTCGCGCGGCGCCGGCTCGTTTGTGTGCTGGCGCCGCAGCCGGGCGAGGGCGTCGCGAGCGCTCATCAGGATTTGTCTCCCGCAGCTGCCAAGGCATCGGACATGACGGCGTCCAGTTCAGAGTTCCGGGTCGTGGCCGGATTGCAAACGTCACAGCGGCGCCCGCAGAGATCGCAGCCGCTTTCGGCGTCGTCGCAGAAACCGTCGATGCGCGAATAGACAAGGCCTTCGCCGTTGCAGTTCCAGCATTCGCCGTCGTCGTCGAAGTCGTCGGCGTACGGGTCGAGATTTTCGGTCGCGACCATGGTGTCAGCCCGCGCGGCCGGTGGCGTTGGCGATGTCGGCGGCGGTTTCGCTGTAGGYGGCGATCTCAGCACGCGTGAAACCTGCCAAGATCAGCGCGTCGCGATCGACAGGGCGGTCGTGCGCGGCCAACTCGAGCATCGCCTGAGC
>NZ_JBFUKO010000914.1:0-1572 GCF_056400805.1 Aminobacter sp. P4_H6_2 | reverse complement strand
CCACATGCATGCCGGCACGCAGCTTCTCCAGCATCTCCTCTGGCGAATAGCTTTCGTGATCCGCGCGCACGCGTGCCTGCTGGTAGCCGTTGAGYCGCGCGCCGCGCGTCATCGGGCAGCAACCGAGTACCGGAAGCCGGCTTTTTCCGGCAATCTCGAGCGCCTTAAGCACATCTGGATCTTCTTCCTGGATGAACTCGCGCACCGTCTCCCAAATACCGACGCATTCCGGCCAGTGATGGGTCGCTGCATGATCGGCCGGCCCGAAATAGTGGCCGACGGTCGAGCGCGGCATGGTGTAGGGCGTTTTGCAGGGCGCGCCCCAGAAAACCTTCAGCGGCGTCTGCTTGGCTTCATCGAGGAACTCACGCGCCGCTGCGGGACCGCCGACAACGATGATCTGGTCGAGCCCGGTGACGATCGAGGTTGTGCCAAGCGGCACCACGGCCTTGGCGAAGCTGGTGATCGACAGTTTCGAGCATTCGACATGCAGATGCCCGTCGATCATGCCTGGGCAGAGATATTTGCCCGTCGCGTCGACGATCTCGGTGTCGGGGCCGATATGATCCGAGATATCGCCGACAGCGATGATGCGGTTGCCGTAAACGGCGATATCGGCCTGGTAGATTTCTTCCGAAACGACGTTGACCAGTCTGCCGCCACGAACGGCCAATGTCGCCTTGGCTTCCCGCCCCGACGCCGCACGAATGAATTCCCTGATATCAGTCAAACGAACCTCCCTGGTTGATGGGAGTATTTCGACCTCGGGTCGTTTACACAATTGGCCGAAGAAGGCTATTTATTGGACAGATCATCCAATAGGTTGGACGAAATATGGACCTCTCGGTCATCGATTGTTTCGTGAAAGTCGCCGACGCCCGCTCGATCTCGGCGGCATCGCGGCTTCATCGGCTACCCAAATCGACGCTCAGTCATCGCATCCGGCAGCTGGAGGACGAGTTCGGCATGGAGCTCTTCGTGCGGGAAGGCCACCATCTCCACGTCACCGATGCAGGCTCAGAGCTTCTCCGTCATGCCCGGCGCATCCAGGCAAGCTGCGAGGACGCAGCAACTGCACTTGCTGAAATGCGCCAAGAAGTGGCCGGCACGCTGCGCGTCGGCTCCACAGGCGAGTTCGGCACGACCATCACCTCGGAACTGCTTTATGCCTTCCGCCAGCAATATCCGCAGGTCAATCTCGATGTCGTCTTCCTGACTTCGAGGCAGCCCTTCTCAGATGTGACGGAACAGGCCTTGGACGGCATCTTCCATTGGGGCGAGCCTTCTGATGTCGACTACATCAGCCGCCGCCTGTCGACGGCGTCTTATGGTCTCTACGCGAGCCCCGACTATCTCGCTCGCCATGGAACGCCTGAGACGACCGACGAACTGAGCGCCCATCGCGGACTGATCTTCCGCCAGCCGACCCGGCCGCAATCCTGGTATCTGGCGCAAAATGGTCGAAATGAGATCGACATCCTGCCGACAGCAAATTGCATCGCCAACGACTATTGGACGCTCAAATATTTCGCCGTCGCCGGTGAGGGCCTAGCCTATCTGCCTGGTTTCTTC
>NZ_JBFUKO010000913.1:0-1573 GCF_056400805.1 Aminobacter sp. P4_H6_2 | reverse complement strand
TCGCTATGAAGGCGGGACGGATCGTCGCTGACGGTTCACCGGCCGAGGTGCTGCAGCCCAGCGTTTTGGCCGAAGTCTTCGGCTACCACATGAATGTCATCGACGTCGAAGGCGCCCCGTTGGTTCTGCATCACCGCTAGCGATTGCCTGCGCGAAACAACTCGTCCCGTGGGCTCACCCCTTGAAGCGCGCCGCTTCTTCCGAACCGCGTGTGGCGTCGCCCGCGCTATAGGAATGGGCTCCGGCACCGGCGAGCTTGCCGCCGTCGACGATCAGATATTCCTCGCGGATCGGCCGGCCTTCGAACCAGCATTCCAGGATTTCGYGGGTGCCGGCGGCATAACGCGCCTGGGCGGAAAGCGACGATCCGGAGATGTGCGGTGTCATGCCGTGATGGGGCATCGATCGCCATGGATGGTCCTTGGGCGCTGGCTGCGGGAACCAGACGTCGCCGGCATAACCGGCGAGTTGGCCGCTCTCCAGTGCGCGGGCGACCGCGTCGCGATTGCAGATCTTGCCGCGCGCCGTGTTCACCAGATAGGCACCGCGCTTCATCCTGGCGATCATCGCCGCGTCGAAGAGATTTTCAGTCTCGGGATGCAGTGGGGCGTTGATCGTCACCACATCGCAGACAGGCACCATTTCAACCGCTGATCTGTGGAAGGTCACGCCCAGTTCCTTCTCGACCGCTTCGGGCAAGCGGTGGCGGTCGGTGTAGTGCAGCTTGACGTCGAACGGCTTCAGCCGGCGCAGCACGGCACTGCCGATCCGGCCAGCACCCACGGTTCCGATCTGCATGCCTTCGACATCGTAGGAACGCGCGACACAGTCGGCGATGTTCCAGCCGCCCTTCACGACCCATCCGTAGGAGGGGATGTAGTTGCGCACGAGCCCGAGGATCATCATCACCACATGCTCGGCGACGCTGATCGAGTTGCAATAGGTCACCTCGGCGACCGTGATTCCGCGATCCATCGCCGCCTGCAGGTCGACATGGTCGGAGCCGATGCCGGCGGTAATCGCAAGCTTCAGCCGTTTGGCCTTGGCGATCCGTTCCGCAGTCAGGTAGGCCGGCCAGAACGGCTGCGAGATGACGATCTCGGCATCGGCGAGTTCACGTTCAAAAACGCTGGCCGGGCCGTCCTTGTCCGACGTCACAATCAGACCGTGTCCAGCACCTTCGAGAAATTTCCGCAAGCCCAGTTCGCCCGACACGCTGCCGAGCAGCACGCCTGGTTCAAAGTCGATCGCCTTGGGCGTGGGCAGCGTCTGGCCGCCGGGATAGCGGTCAAGCCTGGGGAGGCCGTCCCGCGCATATCGCTTGGGATAACCGTCGACCGGATCGTCATAAAGGACGCAAACGACCTTTGCCATTTCCTATCTCCCTTCGTCTGACAGGACGAGGAAGACGCTCGATGCTCGCAAGTAGCGACGCCCGGCAGCACGAACTGGTGAAGCAAGCTATGACCCGCAGGTTGCCAGGCGCTTCCTCGTTTGGAAAGTTGCGCGGTATGGCGAATTAGATGGCGGAGCCAGACGCGGTTTCAAGGCCCGCTGGCGCGACCTCTTAGGC
>NZ_JBFUKO010000912.1:0-1574 GCF_056400805.1 Aminobacter sp. P4_H6_2 | reverse complement strand
GTGCACGAGGCCCGTGCCTGGGGTGCGGATGCCATCCTGATCATCATGGCAAGCCTCAACGACGACGATGCCAAGCGGCTTGAGGATACGGCCTTCGAGCATGGCATGGACGTGCTTGTCGAGGTTCACGATGAGGAAGAAACCGAGCGCGCGCTGAAACTGTCCTCGCGGCTGCTTGGCATCAACAACCGCAATCTGCGCAGCTTCGAGGTCAGCCTCGACACCTCGGAGCGTCTTGCGCCCATGGTCCCGGCGGACCGGCTTCTGGTCGGCGAAAGCGGCATCTTCACCCATGCCGATTGCCTGCGCCTGGAAAAATCCGGCATTGGCAGCTTCCTTGTCGGCGAAAGCCTGATGCGGCAGGCCGATGTGGCATCCGCCACGCGCGCGCTTCTCGACGGCACGCCCCTGGCTGCAAGCGTCTGACATGGCAAGCACCCTCACGCATATCGGTGCCACTGGCGAAGCCAACATGGTCGATGTCGGCGACAAGGCCGAGACCACCCGCACGGCGATCGCGGAAGGGTTTGTCACCATGCGCGCCGAAACCCTGGCGCTGATTCTTTCGGGCAACGCCAAGAAAGGCGATGTGCTCGGCACCGCCCGCATAGCCGGTATCATGGCCGCCAAGCGCACGCACGAACTCGTGCCGCTGTGCCACCCGATCCTGCTGACCAAGGTTTCGGTCGAGATCGAGCCGGACGAGGCCCTGCCCGGTCTTCGCGTGACGGCACTTGCGCGCGTCACCGGAAAGACTGGCGTCGAGATGGAAGCGCTGACCGCCGCGTCGGTCGCCTGTCTCACCATCTACGACATGGCCAAGGCCGCCGACCGCGGCATGGTGATTTCCGGCATCAGGCTGGTGGAGAAGACCGGCGGTAAGTCGGGCGACTACAAGGCGGTCGAATAAATGGCGCTTCTACCCGTCACCGAGGCGCTGGAACGCCTGCTCGACGGCGCTGAACCCAGCGGCCTGGAGACTGTCGGTCTCAGTGAAGCTTCAGGACGCGTGCTCGCAAGTCCATTGTATGCCTTGCRCACCCAGCCTCCCTTCGATGCCTCGGCCATGGACGGTTATGCAGTTCGCGCCGCCGACATCGCATCGCTACCGGCACGGCTGAAGGTCATCGGCGTGGCTCCTGCCGGCAAGCAGTTCACAGGATCTGTGGCGCAAGGCGAGAGCGTGCGCATCTTCACCGGCGCACCTGTGCCGGGCGGTGCGGACACCGTCGTCATCCAGGAAAATGTCAGCGATGTTGGCAATGGCCAAATCGACGTGCTGGAACCAGCGATTCTTGGACGCAATATCCGCGCCAAGGGCCTCGATTTCAAACAGGGCGACCTGATTTTCGACGCCGGTCGCGTGCTCGATCCTGCGGCACTGTCGCTGATCGCCGCCRCCAACCACCCTGCGATGGCAGTGGTTCGCGCGCCACTGGTTGCCATCATTGCCACCGGCGACGAACTGCTTCCACCCGGCAGCAACCCGGGCCCTGACCAGATCATCGCATCCAACGCCTATGGTGTCGGAGCAATCGCCCGGTCGGTCGGCGCGCGCGTGCTCGACCTCGGCA
>NZ_JBFUKO010000911.1:0-1576 GCF_056400805.1 Aminobacter sp. P4_H6_2 | reverse complement strand
CGTTGCAAGGTGATWGCCTGTCCGCCCAACTGACGTCAGCCTAACTCCCGGGACGCCGCATTGACGATATAAGATAAGCCGCTGCAAGCGTCATGGCGGCGACCGCTATTCCGGTGCTGATCACGCCGGCTGGCGTTATTCTGGCACTGCCTTGCAAGGTAATGTTCTTCCCCACGCGCAGATCGAAAGTGGATTTGATTTCCTCAGGGTGTGAGGGGACTGCTATCGGAGGGTCTTCTTGGATAGCTGTCATTTTGAAGCTCCGTTGCACATGTGCTGCGGCTGAACCGGTCGACGCCTCTGACCAAGAGACTGGCGTCGACCGAGCTGTTTAGGCCCTATTCTCCGTAGGGGATCCAGACATTCTTGACCTGTGTCGCGTGACGAAGTACGTCGCGGTCACCTTCGGGGCCAACGATCCAGACCTTTTTCAGATTGCCGACAGACGCTTTTTCTACCGGGGCGATGCCTTCGACAGGGCCGTCATACCAAAGCGCGTCGACTTCATTGTGCTGCGCCAGAACCTGCGCCAAATCCAGCGTATTGCCGGTCACGATGTTCACCACGCCGGCCGGCAGGTCGGATGTGTCGAATACCTGATAGAGATCGGTGGCCGACAGCGGGTGCGTCTCGCTTGGAATGACGACCACGCGATTACCCGTGGCAAGCGCTGGCGCGACCAGCGCAAGCAATCCAGCCAATGGACGCTCATTCGGGCAGACAATGCCAACGACGCCGTTGGGTTCGTTCATTGCCAGCACCGCGCCATGGATCGGCACGGAATGCACAGCACCGTCATATTTGTCGGCCCATGCTGCATAGGTGAACAGGATGTCGAGCGCCTCGTCCAGTTCGGCGGCACCGTCGTCCCCGCCGGTCATCGCCGCGATCCTGGCTTCGAATTCCTGGCGGYGGGCGGCCAGGTTTTCCGCGACGAAATAGAGGATCTGCGCCTTGTTGTAGCCCGACACGCTGGCCCAGCTGCTGGCCTTTTGCGCGGCCTCCACGGCATTGCGGATATCCTTGCGGCCACCCAGACCGACATGGCCGAGCAAGGAGCCTTCAGCTGCGGTGACCTCCATGGAGTACCCGCCATCGGGCCGCGCCTGCTTGCCGCCGATATACAGTTTGGGCGTGCGATCGACGCCCTCGACCGCCTGGACCTTGTTTTTCTTGGCTGGCTTTTGTGCTGCTTTTGCGGGAGCGATGGGCTTGAGGTAGGAGAACAGCCCCTCGCGTCCGCCTTCGCGGCCATAACCGGATTCCTTGACACCACCGAAGCCGGCGGCCGCATCGAACAGATTGGCCGAATTGATCCACACCACGCCGGCCTTCAACTTCGGCGCCATGTCGAGTGCGAGGTTGACGTTTTCGGTCCACACGCTCGCCGCAAGCCCATAGCGGGTGTGATTGGCGATCTCGACTGCCTCGCCGGGAGTCCTGAACGTCATCGCCACCAGGACAGGACCAAATATCTCTTCTTGCGCGAGCAGATGAGATGTCTCGACATTGGTCAAAAGCGTGGGCGGGTAGAAATAGCCGGTATCGGGCAGATCGCAGGGCGCCTGGATGAGTT
>NZ_JBFUKO010000910.1:0-1580 GCF_056400805.1 Aminobacter sp. P4_H6_2 | reverse complement strand
GCTTGTTGTTGGTAGCCTTTTCCTCGTCCAGGATTTCACTGAGCAGCTTGTGCGCCTCGTCGTGACCAAGGTCTTTTGCCCACTCTCGCAATGAGCCGTACCGGGCAATTTCGTAGTGCTCAACCGCCTGGCACGCTGCCAGAAGACCCGCGTCCAGAGCGGTGCCAGAAGCCTCATCCATCAAACCGTCGGCCTCTTTGAGCAGGCCTTCAATCGCATCGCATTTCACGCCAGATGCTTTCTTACCGATAGACTTGAACACCTGTTCCAATTTGCGAATCTGGCCCTTCGTCTCCTCGAGATGATCTTCTGCCGCTTTCTTCAGCTTGGCGTCCTTCGCAGCCTTGGCCACCTTGGGAAGAGCCTTGGTGATAGCGTTTTCCGCGAAATACATATCCTGCAGGGTGTGCTCAAAAATCTCTGCCAACGTCTTCATGTAGGATTACTCCTTGCCAGAATTCGACAGGGAGAGAATGAACTACACGGGATAAGGTTCCTCTCCAATCCGTCGGAACCACTTGCGGCGCCGTTGGTTGAGTTCTTTCCAAGGAGGAACTCGATATGTCCGATGAAAACAACCGGGAGACCGGAGCTCGCGCACCTCAGCCAAAGCAGACGAGGGATGCACGAGACGAAGTTTCGCAGAAAGCGGCTGAGAATAAGCAACCGACTGACAAATATGGGAACACGGAGCCCAGAGATGACGCGTCAGAAAAAACACGCCATTCCGATGGTCAAAATATGAGATCGAAGGCAACACCCAGCCCAGCGACCGAAAGGACGTCGGGTGCCGGCCCCGCAATTGCCGAGAGATCGAAGGACGCCAAGACAACGAAACCCGGGCGCCAAGCCGGGGCATACGTCAAGCGCTAAAATCCCAGACCCACGGGTGGCTGTCCCGCCCGTGGCGGGTGTTTGACCTGCACATGGATCTATGTTGCCTAGTCGCGCGTTATGTTGCGAATGAACCGTGCTTGGCGATTCAAACACCGTGAAAGACATCAAGTCCATAGATTTGGACGAGCCCGCGACCTTCTATGAGTCGCGGCTGGTCCCTGGAATGGTGTTCGACCACCTTTCCAAGGCACTACGGCACGCCGTGAATGTCCCGCTGCGCAAGCAGCATCACTCGGCAAAGATCCTTACCCAGTCCGGTGATCAATACGGATGGGAAGAGATCAACCTTCTTCACGACCGGCTACGGGCAATGGACAAGAGATAATTGCAGGATTGGTCGCATGCGGAAAAACAGCCAAATGATCTACGCAATGATGGTGGCCATGGCGGTTGTGGTGGTGGCCTTATTCGTTTTCGGCGTCGTTGACCGCGCGAAAGAACCTGCATCTTTCGAGCAAGTCAGCGAACAGAGTTCAAACTAGCTCGCAAAAGGTCAGCCGAGCGGCCACGCCTTTTTTCGTTTCCAGCCATCTTTCTGGAAACCGACCGAGACGGCACGCAGGCTATCAGTGCGTTGTGGCTGGCGCGACCTTGGCGCTGGAACGCTTGGCGGACTTCGAGCGCTTGGCCGCAGTCGTTCGGCTCTTGGGCTTCGTCGGCGCCGAAGGCATGGGTTCGAAATC
>NZ_JBFUKO010000909.1:0-1580 GCF_056400805.1 Aminobacter sp. P4_H6_2 | reverse complement strand
GCGCGCAGTTGAGGCCTACCGTGAACGGGTCGGCATGGCGGATCGAATTCCAGAAGGCCGACGGCGTCTGGCCCGACAGCGTGCGGCCGGACAGGTCGGTAATCGTGCCCGAAATCATCACCGGCAGGCGCACGCCTTTTTCGATGAATATCTCGTCGCAGGCAAAGATCGCCGCCTTGGCATTCAGCGTATCGAAGATGGTCTCGATCAGGATGATATCGGCGCCGCCATCGATCAGGCCGCGTAGCTGCTCGCCATAAGCGATGCGCAGATCGTCGAAGCTGACGGCGCGGTAGCCGGGATTGTTGACGTCTGGCGAGATCGAGGCGGTGCGATTGGTGGGTCCCAACGCGCCGGCAACGAAGCGGCGCTTGCCGTCTTCCTGCTGCGCGCGGATCGCCGCACGGCGCACCAATCGCGCACCGTCGCGGTTGAGCTCGTAGACCATGTCTTCCATGCCGTAGTCGGCCTGGGCGATGGAGGTCGACGAAAAGGTGTTGGTCTCGATGATGTCGGCGCCGGCGATGGCGTATTTGTAGTGGATCTCTTCGATCGCCGCTGGCTGCGACAGGATCAGCAGATCGTTATTGCCTTGCTGGTGGCAGGCGCAGCCTGTGAACTTATCGCCGCGAAAATGGTCCTCGCTGAAGCCGAGGCCCTGGATCTGCGTGCCCATCGCGCCGTCGAGGATCAGGATGCGCTCGCGCGCCGCGGCTTTCAGCGCAGCAAGCACCTCCGAGCCGTCAGACTTGGCAGCAACCGGCCCAAACAGGGCGTCGAGGGAGGTGGCGTTTTGCGACACTTTTCATCCTTTCGGCGACAAAGCCGTCAGGTCACATAAAGACATCTTTATGTCAATATGTCGAGACCGTTTCCTGCCATCCGCCGTCAGCGGTGCGGCTCAAGCGCGGCGATTGGATCGCGCCATGGATGCGCGAAACGAGCGGCGCGTCGTATTCGCCGATGACCGCTCGCCAGTTGTCGCCCTGCAGCATGGCGAAAATAGCCGCCACAGGTTCTATTCCTGCGCTGCGCAAAAGCCGAAGCACAGCCAGCATCGAGGTGCCTGAGCTGATGACGTCATCGACCACGACCACCCGCTTGCCATCGAGCAGCGGCAACATGCGCGGATCGAGATAGAGGCGCTTGGCATGCGTCGGGCTGGTGATCGAACTCATCGGCTGCGACAGCTCCTCGCTGTACCAGAATTTTCGCGATGTCCCGAGCGCCACCATGCGCTCATGGCCGAGACGCCGCGCCACGCCATTGGCGAGCGGCAGTCCAAGCGTCGGCACACCGATGACGACTTCGGGATCATGAGCCGAAGCGAGTGCCGCCATGGCATCCGTCAGCGCGTCCTCGACGGCAAAGCTCGCCTGGTTGACGATCAGCGACGCCACGGCCTTGTCGTCGCCGCCGGGCAGGATGCGGATCGGCAGCGCGATCTGGCGTCCGTCGGCGAGCGTTGCCGGAAAGAGATCGGCAAAGCCGTCCGCTGGTGCCGCATCGAACGTGCCTGCGGGATAGACGGTCTGCCAGAATTCATGCGGAGCGAGTGGCACTTCGGAGCTTTCTGTTGC
>NZ_JBFUKO010000908.1:0-1583 GCF_056400805.1 Aminobacter sp. P4_H6_2 | reverse complement strand
ATACAACCGCTGGTAAAGGCATGCGCAGGGTTGATCTGATTACGTGCAGACCAGCTCGATAGCCTGGAGCCCGCGCTACCAGGGTAGGCTTGTGGGACAGCGGCGCCGGGCCAAGGCGACGGCGGACCACCAAGTTACATCATCAACGTTCATCCCCAGGGCGCTTTCCCGCGTCCGTCGCTGGCGGAGCTTTGCCGCAGCGAACGCATTTGGAGTCTTCATATGTCGCAGCGAACTTTCGCACGATCGAGTCTTCCCGCCTGCCGCCGCAGGCATCTGCTGCTTGCCGGTGTTTCGACGGTGGTCATCGCGGTAACCCTGCCGGCATCCGCAGGCACTTTCGTCTTCAACGATGGCGACAACGAAGCCAGCGCCATTTCCATGACGGGCGTGAATACCTTCACCGCGGGAACGGGTGTCACGGCGACCGTTTCGGGTATCGTTTCAGGAACCGGCTCGTTCTCCAAGGGGGGAGCGGGAAAGCTGATCGTCATTGGCAACAATACATACTCGGGCGGCACCGATGTTTCCGAAGGCACTCTCTCGTTGATGCACAACAATGCACTCGGCACCGGGGCTGTCACCTTCAACGGCGGATCGCTCGCGTTCTACGCGCCTACCGCGATGACCCTTGCCAACGACATAGTCGTTAACAGCAGCGCGAGCCTTGATACGGCGCAGCACACAACGCTTTCGGGCGTGCTTTCGGGAGCGAAGAGCCTCACTAAAGTTGGTGGCGGCACCCTCACGCTTTCCGGTGCCAACACCTTTGCGGGCGGCCTGTTCGTCAGAAACGGAACGGTGCGTGTCGAAAACGACAATGCCCTAGGCGCTGGTGCGGTGACGTTCGGTGGCGAGTGGGGGAGTTCGCTGGCGCTCTCTTACGCCAATGGCGTTATGGTTAGCAACAATGTCATTCTCAATGCGAACACTGATTTCCGCGTCGATTCCGGCACCGCCACACAGGCGGGTACGATCGGCCGCGGTTATGGCATGGTCTTCATGGGCAAATCGGGGGCGGGGGAACTTGTCGTCACCGGGTCCATGAATGTTGGAATGGGCTTCAGCATCGACCAGGGGCAACTGACCGCGGGGGCTGCAAACGTCCTCGATGCGGGCGGTCGCTACACTCCCACCGGCTCCGGCAGACTCAAACTTGCCGCCAACCAGCAGATCAGCTCCCTCACGGGCGATGGCACGGTGGACCTCGCATCCAGCAGGCTGACCATCGCATCCGACAGCTTGGGCTTCAACTTTCGCGGGAGCCTTGTCGGGGAGGCGGACGCCCATCTGGTAAAAGCTGGAACGAGTGGTCTGTTTCTCGAGGGCAACGGTCTTGGCTACAACGGCCGAATGTCGCTCCAGGGCGGCACTCTCGCCGTCAACGGCAACTTCGCGGGCACCCCCGTCTACGTAACCGGTGGTCGCTTGCGGGGAACCGGCCAACTTGGCGACGTCTTCGTTGATGGAGGAACGCTTTCCGGCACGGATGGAACAACGTTGTCGATGCGTGATTTATCTCTGACCGCCAGCTCAATCGTTGAAGCCAATCTCGGCACGGAGAAGACGGCGGCGCTTTTCAA
>NZ_JBFUKO010000907.1:0-1587 GCF_056400805.1 Aminobacter sp. P4_H6_2 | reverse complement strand
GTGCTGGACGGTGCGGAAATTCTTCTTGAGCAGGGTTAAAAGCTCGGATTCCGTTCCGCCCTGAAACGTCTTGGCCAGGAAGTGGCCGCCAGGCTTGAGCACCGAAATGGCGAAATCGGCGGCGACCTCGCACAGATGCATAGTGCGGATATGGTCGGTGCGGCGATGCCCGGTCGTCGGTGCCGCCATGTCGGACAGCACAAGGTCTGGTGCGCCGCCGAGCGCCTCGGACAGGCGTGCCGGGGCCTCGTCGTCAAGAAAATCCATCAGCAGGACCGGTGCGCCAGGCACCGGATCCATTTCGAGATAGTCGATACCGACGACATGCGGTTTTTCCGCCGTCGAGTTGGTGCGCGCAGCCGCCACCTGGCACCAGCCGCCGGGCGCAGCGCCCAGATCGATGATCTTCATGCCCGGCTTGAGCAGATGGTGCTTGTCGTCGATCTCGATCAGCTTGAAGGCCGCGCGCGAGCGATAACCATCAGCCTTGGAGCGCTGGACGTAAGGATCGTTCATGTGGCGTTCGAGCCAGCGACGCGACGATTCCTTGAGCCCACGCTTCTTCTTGAGCTTGGTGCGGAGCACGCGCGTGGCGCCCGCCGCTACTCCTGGTTTTGTCGGTTTCTTGGTCATACACGCTGTCCGTTCCGCCAGTTGCGGCGCCACACGCCGTCGTCGGCCATCAATTCGCTCAAAATGCCTTCACGCAAGCCGCGATCGGCGACGCGCAGCCTCTCCGACGGCCACACCGCGCGGATGGCCTCGAGGATGGCGCAGCCCGCCAAAACAAGGTCGGCCCGATCAGCGCCGATGCAAGGGTTTGCCACACGCTGGTTGAAGTCCCAGCCGAGCACCTTTTCGACCATCTGGTCGACGCTTGTGCCATCCATCCACAGACCATCGACGCGGCGGCGGTCGTAGCGGTCGAGTTCGAGATGCACGCCGGCAAGCGTCGTTACCGTGCCCGACGTTCCCAGCAAATGGAACTTCGGGCTCGACACGATATGGCTGAGCCGGTCGCGCCCGTCAAACGCGCGCAAACGTGCAGCAACATCCTCGACCATGGCGGCAAAGATCTCGCGCGTCACCGTGCGGCCGCCAAAACGCTCGGCGAGCGAAACCACCCCGACCGGAAGCGACGTCCACGAGACGATGTGATTCGCCAGGCGCGGCGAGCGGTGGCGCGAGACGTCGATCAGCGCAATCTCCGACGAGCCGCCGCCAATGTCGAACAGCACCACGCCATCGGTGTCGCGCTCGACCAGCGACCCACAGCCGGAAACGGCAAGCCGCGCCTCGGTCTGGCGGTCGATGATCTCGAGCTTCAGGCCAGCCTCGCGTTCGACGCGGTCAATGAACTCCGCACCATTTTCTGCCGAACGGCAGGCTTCGGTCGCGATCAGCCGCGCCTTCTTGATCTTGCGGTTGCGCAGCTTGTCGCTGCAGACCTTGAGCGCTTCGACCGCGCGGTCCATCGCCGCCTGGCCGAGTCGTCCTGAAGCCGTGAGCCCCTCGCCGAGCCGCACGATGCGCGAAAAGGCATCGATCACCCGGAACTGCCCGGGCCGGCCGGGCACAGCCACGAGC
>NZ_JBFUKO010000906.1:0-1589 GCF_056400805.1 Aminobacter sp. P4_H6_2 | reverse complement strand
CGGATGCCGCGCGCGCCGAGGCGTCGGCGGCCTTTTTCGGCTCGCCGGGATGCACCCAGCCCCAGCTGTCGATGAAGATTTGCCCGCCGATCTGCTCGGCGAMGCTGGCACCATTCTGGGCGATGGAGCCCGACTGCGGCGCGGGGATGCCAGCGCGCAGATTGCGATAGGCGGTGTGTTCGGTCGAAACGCCGAAACCGCCCCACCAGTACATGCCGTGCTCTTCGGCGGCATAATTGACCCAGGTCTTGCCGACATGTTCGGCGGTGGCGCCCAGGCCGTAATCGCGCAGCGCGCGGATGAAATAGACCGGACCGTTGGTGTCGTCGTCGGCAGCAAAATTCTTGAAATCGCGCAGATACTGGGTGACTTCGCCGTAGGTCTTCTGGATGCGCTCATAGCTCCAGATTGTCGGTTCCACCGGTGCGCCAAGCCGCACGCCGATGGCCTTGCCGATGAAGCCGGCATAGATCTTTTCGTAAATCGTCTCTTTGGTGAGCTTGGGCATCATCGGTCTTTCGTTATGGACTAGAGCGTAAGGGCGGCACGGCGCGTGGCGCGCGCGTCTGTGGCGGCCTGGTCGGCGGCGAGGATGACTTTCACCGTTTCGGTGAAAGCGTCGGCCGAGGCGTTGAGGTCGAGCCGGTTGGTCTTGTCGAGCAATTTGCGATCGTCATCGGAGATGACGCTTTCGCCATGCATGGCGCCCAGGATCGCGCCGGCCATGACGCCGATGGAGTCGGTGTCGCGGCCCGAATTGACGCCGTCCTCGATCGACTTGCGGAAATCACCGTCGTTGAGCAGGCAAAAGCCCAGCGCCAGCGGCAGCTCCTCGATCGCGCCCAAACGGCTCGGCTGGTAGGCGTTGGTCAGCCGGCCGACCTTGCCGGGCGTGTGATTGACGTCGTCGCCCATCGGCGAATAAGGCGCCATGGCCTTGTGGAATTCGGCAACGACCGTCGCGTAGTCGGCCTTTGACGCCTTCAGCTTCCTTGTCACGGCGACAATGTCGGCGATGGCATTCTTGGTACCGTCCTTGGCAAGGGTCAGCACTTCCTCGATCACGGCTTCGATTGTGGTGCCCGGAATGAAGGCCGCGGCCACAGCCGCCGCGAACACGCCGGCGGCTTCCAGGCCGTAGCTTTCCTGGTGGCCCGAGGCAAACGCGATCGCCTCGTCATAGGCAGCCTTGGGATCGCAGGCGTTGACCACGCCGATCGGCGCCACATACATCGCAGCACCGCAGTTCACCATGTTGCCGATGCCACCCTGGCGCGGGTCGCAGGAAGCCAGCTGGTGACGCTGGAAAATCCACTTCTCGGGATAGAACAACCGTTCGATCAACATTGCTTCGCGCTGCAATTCGGGCACCCAGCGCGGGATCCAGGCGATCTGGCGCACCATGCCGTCGGCCATGTCCCAGGCGTCGAGATGCCTGCCGGTCTCGGCGTAGATATCCATCAGGCACAGCGTCATCATCGTGTCGTCGGTGACGATGCCGCTGCCGCGCACCCGGCCGTTTCGTGCCGTCGCGTCGAGCGACATCTTGTGCCACTGCGTTTCGAGTGACGTCACTCGCCCGTAACGGC
>NZ_JBFUKO010000905.1:0-1594 GCF_056400805.1 Aminobacter sp. P4_H6_2 | reverse complement strand
CCAGGGCGATGAAGCCAAAGCCGGTGGCAAGCCCCGACGCGGCGATGCCGACGGCCAAAAGCGCGCCGACGACGATCACCGAGGAGATCGCGTTGGTCACCGCCATCAACGGCGTGTRCAAGGCCGGCGTCACCTGCCAGACAACGTAATAGCCAACGAAGATGGCGAGCACGAAGATGGCGAAGCGGAAGACGAACGGGTCGATCGCTCCACCCGACAGCGCATGTGCCGCACCGCCGGCGGCCTCGGCCGCATTTTGGGCGGTGGCGAGATCCTGGACGCCGAGCCGGACGGCACCAACCGCCTGGTCGAGCTGGTCGAGGGCTTTTTGAAGACCTTCCATCATGCGTCTCCCTGAGATGACTTCTTCGACGTCTTGGGCTGAGCCGGCTTCTTCACGGCAGCCGGTTTGTCGGCTTTGGCTGCGGCCGGTTTTTCAGGCACAGCCTTTTCAGGCGACGCCTTTTCAGGCTTGGCGGGCGCAGCCGCGGCACTGGCGAAGTTCGGGTGCACCACGCGCCCAGCATCGGTCAGCATCGTTGCCTTGACCAGCTCGTCGTCGCGGTTGATGGCGATCTTCTTGCTCGTCTTGTCGACCATGGTCTCGAGGAAGGCGAACAGGTTCTTGGCATAAAGCAGCGAGGCGGACGCCGCGACCCGGCCCGGCACGTTGAGGTGGCCGACGATTTTTACGCCATTGGCGGTGGTGACGACCTTGCCGGGCACAGCACCTTCGACATTGCCGCCGCGTTCGACGGCGAGATCGACAAGCACCGAGCCCGGCTTCATCGAGGCGACCATCTGGGCCGACACCAGCTTCGGCGCCGGACGGCCCGGGATCAAGGCGGTGGTGATGACGATGTCCTGCTTGGCGATGTGCTCGGCGGTGAGCGCCGCCTGCTTGGCCTGGTATTCCTTCGACATCTCCTTGGCGTAGCCGCCGGCGGTCTCGGCTGCCTTGAACTCCTCGTCCTCGACGGCGAGGAATTTGGCGCCGAGCGAGGCGACCTGCTCCTTGACCGCCGGACGCACGTCGGTGGCAGTGACGATCGCGCCCATGCGGCGCGCGGTGGCGATCGCCTGCAGGCCGGCAACGCCGACGCCCATGATGAACACCTTGGCCGCCGGCACGGTGCCGGCCGCCGTCATCATCATCGGCAAGGCGCGGTCATATTCGCCCGCACCGTCGATCACCGCCTGGTAACCGGCAAGGTTTGCCTGCGACGACAAAACGTCCATCACCTGGGCCCGGGTGATGCGCGGCATCAATTCCATGGCGAATGCCGTCACACCCGCCTTGGCCATCGCCGCAAGTGCAGCGTCGTTGCCATAGGGGTCCATAATGGCAAGCACGGCGGCACCTGGCTTGTAGCCCTTGAGCTCGGCTTCATCAGGCCGCCTGACCTTCAGCACGACATCGGCGCGTCCCGCATCGGCAGCCTTGCCGATGACAGCACCGACAGCGGCGAAATCGGCATCGGGAATGCGCGACAAGGTCCCTGCCCCTGTCTCGACAACCACGTCAAAACCAAGCCCCACCAGGCGTTTCACCGTATCCGGCGAAGCCCCAACACGGGTTTCAATCAACTCAAGC
>NZ_JBFUKO010000904.1:0-1595 GCF_056400805.1 Aminobacter sp. P4_H6_2 | reverse complement strand
CATGCAAGCGGCCACGCTCACCTATTTTACGGCGCTGATTTCCGGGCTTTCCGAGTTCTGCGATGGCTTTGCCAAGGTCGAGCCGACCGTTGCGGCGATGAAAAAATTCATCGAGGAAAACGACGTCACTGGCATCGAGACACCGGATGAGCAGACTGTCGTCTTCAAGCTCAAGGAACGGGCAGGCGATTTCATCTACATGTTGACGCTGCCCAATTCAGCGCCAGCTCCCATCGAGACGCTCGATTATGTTCCGGACAGCCTGGAGTATCGGGCTCATTACATCGGCAGCGGTCCCTACACGATCGGCGAATACACGCCCGATACGAGCCTCAAGCTGGTGCGCAATCCCGCCTGGAATGTTGAGAGCGATCCTCTCCGCAAAGCGTATGTGGACGAGATTGAGATCACCATGGGCATGCAGCCCGACGCTATCATGCAGCAGCTGCAGTCTGGCGACGCCGATCTCGCCTATGACATCAATGTTCCGACCGCGATCCTGGCAACGCTTGTCGCCAGCGGGGACGAGAAACTGGTGCCCATGTCAGCCGGCAATACCAATTTCTTGTTCATCAACACCGTATCGAACAACAACAACGGCGCTTTGAAGGATCTGCGGGTTCGTCAGGCGCTGGCCTATGCGGTCGACAAGGCGGCGGTCGCACAGCAGTGGGGCGGCTCGGCAGTCGCCGAGCCAGTCGGCGGCATCTTCGGTCTCGGCGTGCTAGGAAATCACAAGTTCGAGCTCTATCCGTCGCCAGATTCAAAGGGCGATCCCGAAAAGGCGAAGAAGTTGCTCGCCGAGGCCGGGTTTCGGGATGGGATTACGCTCAAGATGCCGTATCGCAGTAAAGATATGGAAGTGACCACGGCCGCCACGATTCAGGCGAGCATGGCACGCGCCGGGATCAAGCTGGAGCTCAGCCCGGTCACCGCCGCCGACTATTATTCCAAATTCATGACCAACCCGGTCAATACGAAAGACGGCATTTGGGATATCGCACCTGCGGGTTGGACGCCACAATGGTTAGGTGGCGCGGCACGCTCCGTGTTCCAGCCGCAGTTTACCTTCAACGGCACGCACCAAACCTACAACTACACCGACTACAACAACCCCAAGGCCAACGAGATCGCCGCCAAGGCGATCAATGCCACGACACCGGAAGAGACCGGCAAGTTGTGGTCCGAAGTCGATGAGCTCGTGATGGCGGACGTGCCTGTCATTCCGCTGATCGCCAACAAAAACCCGAAATATCGCAGCGGGGCGGTGCAAAACTACCAGCCTTATGCGCTGGGTGTCGAAGGCGACTGGACCAATCTCTGGCTCGAACGTTGAACTGAGAACAAGCCGGCGCCCGTTGCGGCGCCGGCTGGACGCGACCGATTTGGGCGAACCTATACTCGAAGGCGACGAACCAAACTAGGCGGTGCGTCAGGAGGAACGTGCGTCTGTTGCAGCAGCGCAGGAGGAACGACGTATCGAGCGCACGCGCGTATCTCACTCATGCATATGCGGGCAACGCTAAGGCTAACCGTCACCACTGACAGCCAGCAACTCCCGGGAATATTCCTAAACCACGCGACCTTCCTGAAGC
>NZ_JBFUKO010000903.1:0-1600 GCF_056400805.1 Aminobacter sp. P4_H6_2 | reverse complement strand
GTATCAACCTCATCAAACAGTCGTCTATTGGTCATGTGCGCTATGCTGCGCCGCAGGGCTCGAAGCTCCCGGCGGAGCATTTCGGCATCGGCGAGTTCATCGACAAGTATCGACGGAGCCTAACTGTGGACGGCTTCGTTTCGACGTGGTTGGAAGTTACACCGAACGGGCATCCCCATAACCCACATGCAGTCTCAGTTCCCGCCTACCAGGCCAAGCCACTACTACTCGCATAAAAGGCCTGCCGGGAGGTCACCGGCAGGCCGATAGGCGTGTCGGAGGGGAGCACACCTCACGGACAGCAAAGACCCGCATTACGGCACGAGGTCTTGCCCAGACGGGCGCAGCTGAAAGGTTAAGACCACGCCCATTCTGCTCCGCTCATCAAAACGTCGGTCGTTCAAATCAGGTTCCCACAATACAGGAAAAAGCCCGCCACCTTTCGGCAGGTAGCGCGGCGATGCGATGGTTGCCGCCACCAAAACAAAAATAAGAAGAAGGTAATAATTGGCTTTGCGTTTCCATGGCTCATTAACGCAACGAGCACATGCTGATGCCGTCCGGGTCACCGCCCCACAGCCCACGGCCCGGATCGCGCGCTCGGCTCAAAGGTCGGTGGCATCCCTGCTTGCCGAAACCGGAAAGGCCGGGCGCGTCGACGAGAAAGGCCTGCTCGGAATGGTTCTTCCAAACAGGCCAATGACATCGCGTAAGGTGCGTGCTTGGGGGCTGGGGACACCGACGCAATGCTCGGTTAAACGATTTAAGGATCTGCGCCGGTGCTCTGCCCCGCCATACCCCGCCTCAATGTCATCCAACGGCACCTGGGAATCAATTAGATCGATCGATTGATGCGCCGTACGTGGGTGGTCACATTGGAGCGTGACAGCGGCTTTTGGCCTGCCCAGCAGCGTAGGCACGGCTGCCGCACCCATGCCCCGGGCGAGGGCAAGTTCATTGTGATACCGAACCTGATTTCCGCCAAGCAATATTTGTCGTTTCCGCAACCGCAGAAAAAGCCCCGCCACCTTTCGGCACGCGGCAATTCGTATTGCGTCCGCATTGGGTAGAAGACGGCCGCTCCGGAAAGCGATCGCATTCTTCACGTCTAGGCTCTTACTTGAACATCACGACATCACCGGGGGGTACATCTGGTTTGCTAACGCCCGTAGCACTTGAAGACCGAGCATCGGCCTTTTTCACACGCGTCAAACGTCTGCATCACGCCTGCATCACGCCTGCATGGCAATCTATCGTTCGCCGGCGGTTTAGAGGCGCCAGGTTGCAAACCTACTCTCCGCCTGCGAAGCAACAAAGGAGGCTTACATGACCAGGATTATTCTTGCATGGATAGCAGCCCTCACAACCGTAACATTGGTTTATGCTGGCGGCATTGCAGGAAGAGAATGCCATGAGGTAAACGGTCATCAATCTTGCGTTAAGATGAATGACACTGAAGGAAGTTGAGAAGGCTTAGGAGCCCAACTCTGGTCATCACGCCGCCGCTAGTATGATTGTCGATCCGCGCGGCGGGTGGCCAATTTGGTGACTGACGCGACCGAAGCCATCAATCGAACCTTTCAGGCGGTCAACGTACGCC
>NZ_JBFUKO010000902.1:0-1600 GCF_056400805.1 Aminobacter sp. P4_H6_2 | reverse complement strand
GTGCTCACCCAGAACTGGGCGGCACTGTACGACGAGATTTCAGCATTTCGCAAAGCCTGTGGCGATGCGCATATGAAGTCCATTCTCGCCACGGGCGAATTGAAGACACTGCGCAACGTCTACAAGGCGTCTCTCGTTGCGATGATGGCGGGCTCGGATTTCATCAAGACCTCGACCGGAAAAGAGGCGGTGAACGCGACGCTGCCGGTATCGCTCATCATGGTACGCGCCATTCGCGACTATCATGAGCGAACCGGCCATTTTGTCGGCTACAAACCGGCCGGCGGTGTCAGCACGGCCAAGGACGCGCTTTCCTATCTGATCCTGATGAAGGAAGAGCTGGGGCGCCGCTGGATGGAACCAGACCTGTTTCGGTTTGGGGCATCGAGCCTGCTTGGCGACATCGAACGCCAGCTCGAGCATCATGTCACCGGCGCATATTCCGCCTCTTTCCGCCACCCGCTTGTCTAAAGGGGCATGAAGGCAATGAACGTAAGAGAGATCTACGAAACGATGGAATACGGCCCGGCACCCGAGAGCAAGACCGAAGCTCTGGCCTGGCTGAACTCCCACGACCGCCGGTTTGGCCTGTTCATCAATGGCGCCTTTTCGGCGCCCCTGTCCGGCTCTACCTTCAAGACGTCCTCCCCGGCCACTGGCGAGACGCTGGCCGAGATCGCGCTTGCCGGCGACGGCGATGTCGATGCGGCCGTCAAAGCGGCGAGACGCGCCCAGCCGGCCTGGGCAGCACTGAAGGGAAGCGAGCGTGCCCGCTTCCTCTACGCGCTGGCCCGCCACCTGCAAAAGCACGCGCGGCTCTTTGCCGTGCTTGAGAGCATGGACAATGGCAAGACGATCCGCGAAAGCCGCGACATCGATATCCCGCTCGCCGTGCGGCATTTCTACTATCACGCCGGCTGGGCCTCGCTTCAGGCGAAGGAGTTCGCCAATTATGAGCCGCTTGGCGTTGCCGGGCAGGTCATCCCCTGGAACTTCCCGCTTTTGATGCTGGCATGGAAAGTGGCGCCCGCGATCGCGATGGGCAACACGGTGGTGTTGAAGCCGGCCGAGCAGACCCCGCTCACGGCGCTGCTGTTTGCCAAGATCTGCCAGGAAGCGGGACTGCCTGACGGCGTCGTCAACATCATCACCGGCGATGGCGCAACGGGTGCAGCACTTGTCGACCATCCTGACGTCAACAAGATCGCTTTCACCGGGTCTACGGCAGTCGGCAAGCTCATCCGCCAGCGCACCGCCGGCAGCGGCAAGAGCCTGACGCTCGAGCTCGGCGGCAAGTCTCCGTTCGTCGTGTTCGACGATGCCGATCTGGACAGCGCCGTTGAAGGGATCGTGGATTCGATCTGGTTCAACCAGGGTCAGGTTTGTTGCGCTGGCTCCCGCCTGCTGGCCCAGGAAGGCATTGCCGAAAAGCTGTATGGCAAGCTTGCCGCGCGCCTGCGCACCTTGCGTGTCGGCGACCCGTTGGACAAATCCGTCGACATGGGCCCCATAGTTTCAGCCGAACAATTGGAGCGTGTTCGCGAGCTGGTGCAAACCGGGATCAGCGAGGGGGCTGAACTCATCCAGGCGCCCTGCGATC
>NZ_JBFUKO010000901.1:0-1605 GCF_056400805.1 Aminobacter sp. P4_H6_2 | reverse complement strand
AGCCTCTCTAGCCTGATCAATGGGAATGGAGCCGTTGATTGCACCCTGCAGCGCTTGCTCTGCCAGATAGAAGAATGGGTTGCGTTTATCGAACGGCCACTGTTCTAGGAAATCGACCGCGTCGGGAACGGAGTCGATGTTCCGGAGAGAGAACTCCCCGCCCTTCAGCCAGATGGTTGGGCTCATTTCCATAATACTAAACGCAGCTGCTGGGAGACGGTTGCACTAATGGCAGATATTGCCAATCAACTCTGAGTCGCGCCCCGAGTTCAAGAATCAGGACAACACAGTGTGACGTCCAAGCCTCATTGCGAACCCCAACACCACGCCACGCGCATGAAGGGTTTTGTGGCCAATCTTAAGAAAATTCGACGGCTGATGCGCGCCCATGACCTGCAACCGAAGATCAGACGGCGTTTCATTGCCACGACCGACAGCAATCACAACGGCCCGATCTTTCCGAACCTTGGCAAAGGAATTCGTTCCAACGGGACCGAACCAGCTCTGGCAACGCTATATACCTACGTCGCCCTTCCAACCCGTGCCTTGAGAGCCTGTGTCAGCTAGAGACAGGCGTCGCGCAACTCTATAACGTGCCTGCAGGCGATATCCGCCTCAGATCGGCTTCACGCCCATGTTCCATCCCATCGCGAATGTCGACGACGCTCAGACGTTGGCGCAGGCTATCGTCAATACGATCCCCGAGCCCTTTCTCGTGCTTGACGAACAGTTTTTTGTGCTGGCGGCCAGTCGTTCTTTCTACCAGACATTCAAAGTCGATCCCGAGCAGACGCGGGGGGCGTTGCTCTATGCCCTCGGTGATGGTCAGTGGGACATTCCCGCACTTCGTCTGCTCCTGGAAACAATCATCCCTGAGAAGACCGCGATGGATGGTTTCGAGGTGGCCTACGATTTTCCCAACATCGGCCACCGCACGATGTTGCTCAATGCTCGAAAGGTCATCTACGACCACAGCAAAGCCATTACCGTCTTGCTCGCCTTCACCGACATAACGGCCCGCCGCGTGATCGAGCGCGAAAAGGAAGAGCTTCTGGGCCGAACCGAAGAKCTGCTTCGCCAGAAGGATGTGYTKCTTCGCGAAATGGAGCACAGGGTTGCCAACAGCCTGCAGATCATCGCCAGCATATTGCTGATAAAGGCCCGCTCGGTCACCTCTGAGGAAACACGCCAGCATCTGAAGGACGCGCAYCAGCGGGTYATGTCGGTTGCCGAGGTTCAGCGGCATCTTCACGCCTCGACCGGGCTAGAYGAGATTGAAGTGGGTTCCTACYTGWCGAAGCTTTGCARCAGCTTGGCCGCTTCGATGATTGGAGAAGACCACGCCATTGCCGTGAACGTAGTCACCGAAGGCGGCAGGATCGAYTCYCAGAAGGCTGTAAGCTTGGGGYTRATCGTCACCGAACTCGTTCTYAATGCYATCAAATACGCCTTTCCKAARAAGAGRMCSRRCGCAMYTATTCAGGTGACCTACGAGACCRATGGCGRCGATTGGAAGCTGACTGTCTCGGACAAYGGCGTKGGAAAACCTGYAAGCAATGCGCCAAATGYRGGCTTGGGAACGGCAATTGTGGAAGCGCTTGTGAA
>NZ_JBFUKO010000900.1:0-1608 GCF_056400805.1 Aminobacter sp. P4_H6_2 | reverse complement strand
GAAATGATCTTCCGAGACGTGGGCGTCGACGTCGACGATGAGATAGTCGTCAAAGTTCTTCGCCGCCTGGCGCGTGGCATGCGAGAGCACGTCGCGCGAGTCGGTCGAGCCGGTGATTTCACCAAGCTCGCGGAAATTGGGAATGGAATTCTCGTTCATTGCGCTAAATTTCAGCCCTGTGTCACGAATTTGGTCACGAGATAGCTATCGAGGCCTTCCGACCCGCCTTCGGATCCGTAGCCGCTTTCCTTGACCCCGCCGAAAGGGGTTTCGGGTGTCGTCAGGACCATGTGGTTGACGCCAACCATGCCGGACTCCAGCTCGTCGCCGATCCTTGTCGCCGTCGTTGTGTCCCGGGTGAAAGCGTAGGCGGACAGGCCGAACGGCAAGCGGTTTGCCTGGGCGACGACCTCGTCGAAATCCTTGAACCGGCGTGTCACGGCGACGGGTCCGAACGGCTCCTCGTTCATGATGCGGGCTTCGTTCGGCACATCGGTCAGGATTGTCGGCTGCCAGAAATAGCCGCGTTCGCCATGACGTTCGCCGCCCAGTTCGATGCGGGCGCCGCAGCGTTCCGCATCCGAAATCATGCCTTCCATGGCGTCGAGCCGACGCACATTGGCCAGCGGCCCCATCTGCGTGGTGGGATCTAGGCCGTCGCCGAGCCTGAGTGACGCCGCTACTTCGCGGAACCTGGCGACGAACCTGTCGTGGATGGACTCGTGCAGATAAAACCGGGTGGGGGTGATGCAGATCTGGCCTGCGTTGCGGTATTTCGACCGCGCGGTCATCTCGGCTGCTTTTTCGATATCGGCGTCGGCAAAAATGATCGTCGGCGCGTGTCCGCCGAGTTCGAGCGTCGCTGGCTTGACGCCTTCGGCTGCCAGCTTGGCGAGATGTTTTCCGACGCGGGTCGATCCGGTGAAGGAAATCTTCTTGATGACGGGCGATGCGATCAGATGCGTCGAGATCTGGTCCGGCACACCGAAGACGATGTTGAGCACGCCGTCGGGCAGGCCGGCATCCGCAAGCGCCTGAGCGATCGCCAGCGTCGGGGAAGGTGTCTCCTCGGCCGGCTTGGCGATGCATGAGCACCCGGCCGCCAGTGCCGCGGCGATCTTGCGCGCCGGAATGGTGATCGGAAAATTCCACGGCGTGAACAGCGCAACCGGGCCGATTGGCTCGCGGAAGACAAGGCTGCGGACGCCTGACGTGCGTGAGGGAATGATGCGCCCATAGGCGCGGCGGCCTTCTTCAGCATACCAGTCGAAGATGTCGGCGGCGCCCATGACTTCCGCCATGGAATCACCGACCGGCTTGCCCTGCTCCAGTGTCATGAAGTGGGCAATGCTGGCGGTACGCTCGCGCAGCAGAGCCGCTGCACGGCGCAAAATACCGTAGCGTTCGAAGGCTGAAACCTTGCGCCAGGACCGATACGCCGTGCCGGCTGCATCAAGCGCATTATCCAGATCGGCGGCGGTCGCGACCGGGATTTCTCCGACAGTTTCGCCGCTGGCGGGATTGATAATGGGCAGGATCTCGCGATCGCCCGCCCTGACCCTCTCGGATCCGATCCGCATCAAGCGATCTATCTGATCTTCTATGATC
>NZ_JBFUKO010000899.1:0-1611 GCF_056400805.1 Aminobacter sp. P4_H6_2 | reverse complement strand
GGTTAGGGGTGGGGGCGATTGTAGGCACTGCAATTTCCAGGGGCATGCTCAGTAACGGATCATCGTCCCAGCTAAGGCGATGATGTCACGTTTCGACATAGGTGTCCGCCCAGTTCGAAACCGCCCAGCGTGGGTTGTTCGCAACGTTCTTCACGCTGTCGCGGGCGACGGTGATGAAGCCCCATTCGGCGACGTTGATCAGCGGCAGGTCCTCGACCACCTTCTTCTGGAACTCGTCGTAGAGATCGGTGCGGGCCTTGTCGTCCAGCGTCTCCGCCGCCTTGGCGATCAGTGCGTCGAGTTCGGCGTTCTTGTAACCACCCTGGTTGGAGAAGGGCACGCCATCCGGGATACCCGACTGCACCAGGATCGTGGTCGAGATCGCCGGGTCGCCCCGGAACACCGGCGGTGCGATGGCAAGGTCGAAGGCGTGGTCGGTGTAGACGGCCTTCTGGTGCGCGGCCGAGTCGTTGTTGACCAGTTCGGCGTCGATGCCGACAGCGGCGAGCGCCTGGCGCAGATAGTCGCCGAACTGCTTGGTCTCGCTGAAATAGGGTGCCGGCAAGAGCTTCAGGGCAAACCGGTTGCCGTTGTCGCCCTTGGGATAACCAGCTTCGTCCAGCAGCGCATTGGCCTTGGCGACGTCGAATGCGTAAGTCGGCACGTCAGTCGAATAGAACTGCTTGTCGTTGACCGGCACCGGCCCCGTCGAGGGCGTGGCGTGGCCGAGGAAAATCGTCTTGACGACAAAATCCTTGTCGATGGCGTGCGCGATCGCCTGGCGCACCTTGAGGTCGGCCAGTTCCTTGCGGCGATGATTGATCTCGACTACCAGCTGATAGGTCAGCGCCTCGTAGCCGTCGCCGATCACCTTGATGCCGGGCACCTTGGAAATGCGCTCCAGGTCGGCCAACGGCACCGCCGAGAAAGCGGCGAGCTGGATTTCTTCCGCCTCCAGCGCACCGGCGGCAGCCGCACGGTCGGGCAGCACGCGATAGATGATCTCGTCGAGTTGCGGCTCGCCTTCGCGCCAGTATTTGTCGTTGCGCTCAAGCCGGTAATATTCGCCGGCCTTGTGCTCGGCGAACTTGAACGGCCCGGTGCCGATCGGCGCATTGTTGGCCGGGTTCGCGGCAATGTCGGTGCCTTCATAGACATGCTTGGGCACGACCGATGTCAGCGCAGGCAACGCATTCTTGATCAGTTGCAGCGGCGTCGGCTCGGAGAATTTGAAGACAGCCGTGTGCGCGTCGGGAGTCTCCACCGCTTCGAGGTTCTTGAAGACGACACGGCCGAGATTTTGCAGCGGCTTCCAGATGCTGAGCGCGGAAAACGCCACATCGGCCGAGGTGAACGGCTTGCCGTCGTGCCAGGTCACGCCCTCGCGCAGCTTGAAGGTCACCGACAGCCCGTCTTTCGAACCTTCCCAGCTAGTCGCAAGCCGTGGGTCGAGCCCGCCTTGGCCATCGAATGAAGCTTCGGCCAGCGGTTCGATCACCTTGCTTGCAACGAAGAACACGCCGTTGGAGGCAACGATTGCCGGGTTGAGGTTGCGCGGCTCGGAATCGGCGGCGACGACGAGGCGCCCGCCCTTCCTGGTCTGCGTCCAGC
>NZ_JBFUKO010000898.1:0-1616 GCF_056400805.1 Aminobacter sp. P4_H6_2 | reverse complement strand
GGATATTGCAGGCGATCCCGACCGTTATCGCGGTCGCGCTTTTGATTTTCGTCATCTTCTCGGTGGTTCCGGGAAGCTTCACATCCAGCCTGATCGCCGACGGGCGATCAGCATCCGACCCTTTGCTTGTCGAGCGGCTGAACAAGGAATTCGGCCTCGACAAGTCGCTGCCCGAACGCTTTACCTCTTACGTCTACGATCTTGCGCGTTTCGACCTCGGCACCTCGTTTCGAACGCGGCAGCCTGTGACGGACGTGATCGGCGCGCGGCTATGGCCGTCGCTGAAACTGGCAATGGCAGCGATGGTCTTTGCTGTGGTTTTCGGCGTGCCGCTGGGGTTTCTCGCAGCACTCAAGCCCGGCAGCATTCTTGATACGGTGACAATGATCGGCGCGGTTTCGGGCCTGTCATTGCCGCAGTTCTGGCTCGGCCTGCTGTTGATGTATCTCTTCGCGCTCCAGCTCGGCTGGCTGCCCAGCTTCGGCTACGGAGATGGCGGGCTGCGCTATCTGATCCTGCCGGCGATCACGCTGGGCCTGACGCCTCTGGCGCTGCTTGCCCGCACGACCCGCGCCGGCGTGCTCGAAGTGATGAATGCCGATTTCATTCGCACAGCATATTCCAAAGGCATGAGCAGTGGACGCGTCGTGCGCTGGCATGTGACGCGCAACGCGCTGGTGCTGATCGTCACGACCATCGGCCTGCAGTTCGGCTCGCTGATGGGACAGGCGGTGGTGATCGAAAAACTGTTTTCCTGGCCGGGCCTTGGCTCATTGCTGGTCGACAGTGTCGCGCTGCGCGACATTCCGGTCGTGCAAGGCAGCATCCTCGTCATCGTCTTGTGGTTTTTGCTCATCAACACGATCGTCGACGTCGTCTATGCCGCGATCGATCCACGTATCAAGCAGGACTGAGCCATGCGTATCCAGTTCAACCTGATCGTTGGCGGCTTCCTGACGGCACTGGTCATTCTGGCGGGACTTTTCGCACCCTGGCTCTCACATCTTGACCCGGTTCTCGACGCCGACCTGATGAACGCCGAATTGCCGCCGGACTGGACATTCTGGTTTGGCACCGACGCGCAAGGCCGCGATATCTACACACGGGTGCTCTATGGCGCCAGGATCTCGCTGACCGTGGGCATCGTGTCCCAGCTCATCAACACTGTGATCGGTCTCGCGCTGGGTATCTCGGCCGGCTATTTCGGCGGCTGGTGGGACGACCTGGTCAATGGGCTGACCAACGTCATGCTGGCCAYTCCTTCGCTGATCTTTGCCATCGCCATCATCGCGATCCTCGGGCCGGGATTGCCGAGCCTGCTGATCGCGCTGGGGCTTACCAACTGGTCCTGGACCTGCCGTATCGCGCGTAGCTCAACCTTGTCGCTCAAGGGCCTCGGCTACGTCCAGGCTGCGAAGACGCTTGGCTACGGCAATATCCGCATCATGATCACCCAGCTTTTGCCGAACATGATGGGTCCGATCCTKGTGATCGGAACCTTGGGCATGGGCGGTGCTGTGCTGTCGGAAGCCGCGCTATCGTTCCTCGGGCTTGGCATTCGCCCGCCCTTCCCCAGCTGGGGCAGCATGCTCACCGACGCGCGTGAACTCATCGTC
>NZ_JBFUKO010000897.1:0-1623 GCF_056400805.1 Aminobacter sp. P4_H6_2 | reverse complement strand
AACAGGACCCGGCCGGAGATGTCGGCGCTGCCGGTCGCCTTGTCGCCGTCGCCATCGGTGGCKGTGACCTTCACCGAAACCGTGTTCGCGGCAAGCGTCACGCCTTCGTCATGGCTGTTTGTGTCGGGATGGTCGAGCGACACATATTGGGCAAGCGTGACAACGCCCGTGCCGGCATCGACATGCAGCGCGAAGGCGACCTTGTCGGTGTTGCTGACGCCGTTGCCGTCGGCGTCGTAAACGCCGATGATGCGACCGTTGCCGTCCTTGAACAGGAAGATAGCCTTGCCTTCGGTGGTCATCAGGCCGGAATCGACGCCGTTCTGGTTGGCAAGCTCGAGCGAATAGACCTTGGAGTTGTTCGTCGCGGGGCCATCGGCGCCGAAACTTATCGTGGAATCGACAATGGCACCGGAGCCCTGGGCGAACTGCGCCACCAACATATCGGGATCAGTGCCGGCATTGACGCCATTGAACAGGTTTTCAATGGCAACGGTTCCGGCCACCTCGTCAGAGTCCGAGTCGATGCCCTTGGTTTCGTCGATGACAATGATGTCGTTCAGCTTGACGTTGGCAAGGAAGGTGCCGGAGTTGTCGCCGTCGTCGCCGATCTCACGGAACTCAAGCTTGTCGTTGCCGCCACCAATCGCCGGAACATTGATGACGATGGTCTGCATCGGTCCTGATGTCGGCTCGTAGGTACCAACCTCCACACCATTCCAGAATACCAGCAGCTTAGCGCTACCTGCGGCAGCGCCGCTAGCTGCACCGATCTCGAAAGATAGGCCGTAGCTCTCGCCCGCCGTCAGGCCTTCGATGGTTTGGGTAATCTTGATGTTGCCCGGCGAAGCCTCAAGGTCGACCATGACGCTGTTGGTAGGGCTGTCAGCGCCGCGATAACCGTCGCCAACCTTTTCGAGCACGATCGTGCCCGCGCCATGGACGGGCGAAGCACCGATGGCCCAGGCTCCGGCCATTCCGGAATTGTTGACACCGCTGCCGGCGCCCCATTCACCGCCATTGTCGGTGAAGCCCTCGATGAACAAACCGTTGGCGATGGATTCCGGTGCTGTGACTGTCAACGTCGGGCCGTCGTCCTCGAACTTGATGAGGTTTCCGACATTAACGGTTTTGCTGACGGTGTCGCCGTCGCCATCCTTGGCCGTTAGCACGACCTGGATGTTATTGGGCTTGAGTTCAACCGACTCGTCATGGCTCGGGCCGCCGGTCGGGTGCTGCAGCGAAACATACTGAACCAGAGTGACCACGCCCGTAACCGGGTGGATGTGGATAGCGAAGGCAGCAGGTTCGTCGCTGCTGACGGTTCCATTGCCATTCGCGTCGTAGCGGCCGACAATTAGACCTCCCTCGGAGAAAAGTAGGATTGCCCGGCCCTCGGTCGTAAGCAGATTGGTGCTCGAACTTCCCATGGTGAACGCATAGGTCAGATCCTGGCTCGTCGCCTTTCCGTCTGTGCCGTAGTCGACGACAGCCGTAACAATCGCGCCTTGCGATTGGGCATAGCCGATCGGACCGACGCCATTGTTAACGTGCTGATCGCTGCCGGGATTGTTCACCAACTGGAATAGGGTCGAGGCGGCGGTATCGTTGCTGCCTGTATCC
>NZ_JBFUKO010000896.1:0-1623 GCF_056400805.1 Aminobacter sp. P4_H6_2 | reverse complement strand
GTGCCCATGAACACGGCGGTGAAATAGGCCAGCATCTGGATCGGCAGCGCATAGATGATCGGCGCGATGAACTCCGGCACGTCGGGCAAGACGATGGTTTCCATCGTCTTCAYGGTGGCCTGCGCCGCTCCCTTCTGGTCGGTGATCAGGATGATCTTGCCGCCACGCGCCGCCACTTCCTGCATGTTCGACACGGTCTTTTCGAAGATGCGGTCGTGCGGTGCGATGACGATGACCGGCATGTTCTCGTCGATCAGCGCGATCGGCCCATGCTTGAGCTCGCCCGCGGCATAACCCTCGGCGTGGATATAGGAGATTTCCTTGAGCTTGAGGGCACCTTCCATGGCGAGTGGAAAATTGGTGTCGCGGCCGAGGTAGAGCACGTGCTTGTAGGATGCGAGTTCCCGCGCCACCTTCTCGATCTGCTTGTCGAGCTTGAGCACCTGGGCTGCATAACGCGGCGTTTCCGACAGGCTGCGCACCAGCGCTCTTTCCTCGTCGGGCGTAATCGTGCCGCGCTGCGAGGCGGCACGGATGGTGAGCGCCGCCAGCACCGAGAGCTGGCAGGTGAAGGCCTTGGTCGAGGCGACCCCGATTTCGGGGCCTGCCAGCGTTGGCATCGTCACGTCGGATTCGCGCGCCATCGTTGATTCGCGCACATTGACGATGGCGCCAATCGGCACGCCCGCCTTGCGGCAATAGCGCAGCGACGCCAGCGTGTCGGCGGTCTCGCCCGACTGCGATACGAAGAACGCGGCACTCTTCTTCGAGATCGGCATTTCGCGGTAGCGGAACTCCGAAGCGACATCGATGTCGACCGGCAGCCGCGCATGGCGCTCGAACCAGTATTTGCCGACCAATCCGGCGAGATAGGCCGTGCCGCAGGCCGAAACCGCCAGGCGGTCGATGTCGGCGAAGCTGAACGGCAGGTCGAGCGGCTTCGAGGTCCCTTGCGTGAAGTCGAGATAATGCGCCAGCGTGTGCGAAATCACTTCCGGCTGCTCATGGATCTCCTTTTCCATGAAGTGGCGGTGATTGCCCTTGTCGACGAGGTAGCTTGAGCCGACCGACTGGCGCCGCTGGCGCTCCACCGGCGTGCGTTCCATATCGTAGATCTGGAATTCATTGCGGCGCACCACGGCCCAGTCGCCATCCTCAAGGTAGGTGACGGAATTGGTGAAGGGTGCCAGTGCGATTGCATCGGAGCCCAAAAACATCTCGCCCTCGCCATGGCCGATGGCCAAGGGCGGTCCGTTGCGGGCGCCGACGATCAAATTGTCGTCGCCCTTGAACATGATGGCCAGCGCAAACGCGCCGCTGAGCCGCTTCAGCGCCGCATGCGCCGCATCGATGGGCTTTGCGCCGCCCGCCAACTCGCGCGCGATCAGATGTGCGACCACCTCGGTATCGGTCTGCGAGGTGAATTCGTAGCCGTCGCTTTGAAGCTCATCACGCAAATCGGCGAAGTTCTCGATGATGCCGTTGTGGACGATCGCCACGCCGTTGGAAAAATGCGGATGCGCGTTGGTCTCGTTGGGCACCCCATGGGTCGCCCAGCGCGTGTGGCCGATGCCGATATTGCCGTCGAGCGGTTCGGCTTTCAGTCGTCGCTCGAGATTGATC
>NZ_JBFUKO010000895.1:0-1628 GCF_056400805.1 Aminobacter sp. P4_H6_2 | reverse complement strand
GGTTCCAGTGGATCGAGACATGGCAGGACGCCAACTCGCCGATCAGGCCTGCCCGCACCGCCTCGCGCATGTAAGCGAGGTGCGGCGCCCAGCGGCCGTTCTGGTTGATGGCGAGCTTGACGCCGTTGCTGTCGGCGAGGTCCGCAAGCCGTTCGCCGGTATCGAGATCAAGCACATAGGGCTTCTGCGACAGCACGTGCTTGCCGGCCTGCAGCGCCTTTTCGATCATCGCTGCGCGTTCGGCCGGATGGATGGTGATATCGACCACTTCGATGTCGTCGCGGGCGAGAACGGCGGCGAAATCGTCGGTGACTTCGGCGTCGGGGAAAAACGCGTCGCGGCGTGCCTCAGCCTTTGCCAGCGTGCGGTTGTAGATCAGGGCAACGTCGAAGCCAGTTTTGCGGTAGGCATCGAGATGGGCGAACGAGATACCACCGGCGCCGACAAGGGCGATGCGTGGGGCGTAGCTGCGAGGTCTTGGTGGCTGATATGGCAGTTCGGGTGCGGCGACGATCTTTGCCGTTGCGGCCTTCAGCGCATAGGAATCCTCGCTCGGTGTCTCGGTCATGGCAGAAGCTCGACGGTGCGCTTCAGCTGCGCAGACAAGGCGGCGCTGTCGGTGATCTGCTGGCCGATGCGCGACAGCGCCGGCTCGAGCGGCCCGGCAATCGGCGCACCCCTGGCGAGGCAGCCCAGCACATATTCGATCGGCGCGCGTTGCCCGACGGGGAGCACATCGACCGGGATCTGATGGGCCTCGGGCCGCGCCCGGGTCTGGACAGTGACATGGGGCTCGTAGTCGTAGCTTGAGATCGTGCCGATCGTGCCGACGACAACGAAGCCGCATTTGGGTTGCGGCTGCAGCGTCCATGGATCGGTGAAAGTGCCCCAGCGCGTTTCGAACTTGGACAGGCCCCTGGCGTAGCGGCACACGGTGATCGAATGCTGATCGACCTCGATGCCAGGCGTTTCGTCGACGATGCTTGTGACTTCCAAAGGCTTTTCGCCATTGCGGAACCAGGTGGCCAACGTCACGCCATAACCGAGATAATCGCGCAGGCTGCCGCCGCCAGATGCCTTCTTGTACCACCAGGACGACGGCTTGGCCGCCTCGACCTCTTCGGGTGTCACCTCAACCTTGTCGGCGAGGTGGAACAGCGGGCCGCGATTTCCGTCGTAGTAGTGCACTTCGATCACGTCGCCGACCACGCCCTCGTCGATCAGGCGCTTGGCGGTGTTGTGGCAGGGATACCAGGCAAGCGGCCAGTTGATCGCCATCTCCCGCCCTGCCGCCTTCATCGCCGCGATCATGCGGTCGGCGTCGGTCAGCGAGGCGGCGAATGGCTTTTCGACCAGCACATGCACCTTGTGGCGGGCAACGCGCTCGACATGGTCGGCGTGCTCGGCGGTTGCGGCGCAGATGATGGCGAGGTCGGGCTTGGTCTGCTCCAGGCAGGCGTCGAGATCGGTGAAGACGCGATCGGAGGGAATGCCAAACTTTTCGATCGCCGCCGCCATGCGCTCCGGCGATTTGTCATAGATGCCGACGATCTCGGCGTCGGGATGCTCATGCACCTCGCGCAACAGGTCGCCCATATGCATATGGGCGAAATTGATGCCGGCAACCC
>NZ_JBFUKO010000894.1:0-1645 GCF_056400805.1 Aminobacter sp. P4_H6_2 | reverse complement strand
GATGATTGCTTGTCAACGTTACAGTGAGACGAGTTCCTATCGTAGATTCAGAGATCATTCTACGACACGGAGTCTCACAAGAGACATGCCGTCTCATTCGTTTATCTTTTTGATTGTTTTCATGCGCCCGCAGTGAAGCCCCTGATTTCTGGGACAATGCTCAACGGACTCGCGGGCGAAGATTGCTTGGGTTCAATCCGTAAAACGCCCGGAATGCGCGCTGAAAACTGCGTGAATATGAAAACCCACAGGTTTCCGCGATCACGTCAATACTTGTCGACACGGGGCCTGCTCTAAGCATTTCCTCGGCATGCTCTAGGCGGATTTTCCGTATCGCGTCCGCTACCGTGCGACCGCGGTCGGCGTAGGCGCGATATAAGGTGGCACGCGAAGCTCCAATGCCCTTGGCAATGCGATTTGCATCAAGATTGAAGTTCGAAAAATGCCGCTGAATATAGTCCTGCGCGGCATCATAAAGTTCCGCTCGTACGGAATCTGTCGACAAAACTCCCTGCGGCGCCACCGACATCCCCTTAAGGGTGTATAGCGCCAAGCGCGCAGTTTGATTGAGCAGAAAGTTGTTGTCCTCTTTGGTGAGAGTGGTCATCACCTGGGCTAGAAGCAACATCTGTTCCCTCAGGAACATGGCGACGTGAGACTCGACCATCGCCTCCGTCATAGTGTTGGCCGAAGGCATCGGACACCCCAGCGCGCCTTCTACAATCTCGCGTCGGAGCAACAGATGAACACCTCCGCGTTCYTCAAGACCAATGCTTGAATGGCTTGCAGCATTGTAGAGGAACAAGCCGGCCGCTCGGATCATCTGCGCTGCTTCGCCTCGATCTTGGCCCTTACAGAGATCCACAAGGTCTAGGTCGATGCAGTCGAAACTGACATCACCAGACCGTCGCCCTCGCGACCCTGTCTTGCGCCTATCATTTGGAAGTGCGCTTGCTTCGAAGGCGAAGGTCCTATCACCTTCGCTGGCTTCCCCCGTCGAGATATCGAGAAAAACAGCTGTGGGCGGATCACGACCGTTTTGCGATCTCCTAATATTCGACGTCGACGACCAGATGTCGTCAGTCCAATCCCAAGCGATGACACCGCATTCATGATCCATCTTGCTCTGTTCGGAGCCCGGCACACTCGAACGACGTCAAATTGCCGAAGACAGACCATTACAACGGGCGTGTTAGTGTCGAAACACCAGCTTATCATTGGATCGTGGTTAAAGTTTTATAACTCAAGGTTTATCCCCGTCAGCTCTCGCACCCCAACTCTGTCAATTACGACTCGCCTCTTGCATGAGAAAGTATCGGGCGCGGCGGCAGGTTAGCGGCGCGCCAACCCAACAGGTTTCTGCCGAATGAAAACTGCGCGCATCGAGTTTTAGCGTCAGGTCGCGCAGGAATATTTGTCGGGCGAGACGCTGCATGGATTGGCAAAGCGCCACGATACGCGATGCCAGATCCGTATCTGGGTCCGCAAATCCGCAAATACGAGGAAGGCACGTTTGACGATGATGCACAGGCCGCCGACCTGATCCCGGCCTGCCGGTCTTCTCCACAAGCTTACCCTGATGCGGTCGCATCGGCCAAAGCGAATTGACCTATCGAAGCGACATCGTGGTTCGCCTGTCTGGCGG
>NZ_JBFUKO010000893.1:0-1648 GCF_056400805.1 Aminobacter sp. P4_H6_2 | reverse complement strand
GCCCGAACAGATAAATCGCGCCGGACATGGCAGTTTTCCAGCATACAGCGGCCAGGCGCAACCATTTCAGAAGCGCAACGATCTGAGCCCGACCGTTCGGTCGATGATCAGGATCGCGGCGAAGGTCATGAAGATGCTGAGCGAGGCAATTGCGGCTGCCGTCGGATCGAAATTGAAGCGCAGATAGTCGAACAGTTCCAGCGGCAGCGTGTTCTGGCCGATCGACTTGAGCAGCAGCGAGATGTTGAAGATGTCGAAGGAGATGACGAAGGCGAACAAGCAGCCAGTGATGATGCCCGGCTTGATCGCCGGCAGCGTCACACGGCGGAACGTCATCCAGCCGCCGGCGCCCAGGCTGCGCGCCGCTTCTTCCTGCGAGCGGTCGAAGTTGAACAGCGCGGAGGACACATTGAGGAAGACATAGGGGAAGGTGACGACGATGTGGCCGATCTGGATACCGATGGAATAGTCGGTGCCGACCCGGATTTCGTAGAAATAAAACAGCAGCGCAATCGCGGTCAGGATCYCCGGAACCAGCAGCGGAGCGGTCATGATCAGGCGGAAATAATCGCGTGCGACGGTCGCATGACGGGCGACGTAGATCGCCGCAAGCGTGCCGATCACGCCATTGACGATTGTCGACACCGCGGCGATCTGGATCGAATAGAGCGTGGCGTCGAGGAAACGCTTGTTTGAAAACAGCGCCTCGAACCAGCGCATTGAAAAGCCCTCGAGCGGAAAAGCCAGGAACTCGCCCGAATTGAACGACAGCAAGACCACCAGCACGATCGGGAACATCAAGAAGATGTAGATCGAAGCGACCAGGGCCGTGAACAGCCGGTCCCAGATCGTCTTTTCGACGCCACTCGATACGCGTGTCATGGCAGCCTCCGCATCGCGCGCGCCGTAAGCCTGAGATAGAGCCCGACGAAGATGACTGYCACCGCCGCCATGATGATGGCGAGTGCGGCACCTGCCGGCCAGCGGAAATTGTCGACCAGATATTGCACCACCAGCACCGACATGGTGCGTCCGCCGGTGCCGCCGAGCATGGCGGGTGTGACATAGGCGCTGATCGAAAGCACAAACACCAAAATGGTGCCGGCCTGGATGCCAGGCATGCTGAGCGGCAAGGTCACTTTCAAGAATGTGCGCATGCGCGAGGCGCCGAGCGAGCGCGACGCCATGGCGAGATCGGGGCTTATCGCCTGCAGATTGCCGAGCAGCGGCAGGATGATGAWGGGCAAGAAGACATGCGTCAGCGCGATCGTCACGCCGAGCGAATTGTTCATCAGCTGGAGCGGGAAGCTGATCAGGCCGACGGCCTTGAGCGCCTGGTTGGCAACGCCGTTGTTGGACAGGATGATCATCCAGGCAAAGGTGCGCACCACCAGCCCGACAAGCAGCGGCGACAGAACGAAGATGTAGAGCAGGCTTGTCCAGCGTGAGCGTGACATGGCAAGGTGATAGGCGACCGGGTAGCCGAGCAGCAGCGATAGCACGGTGACGGTTGCGCCGATCAGCAGGGTCCGGCCGAGAATGCCCCAGATGTAGAAGTCGGCAAGTGCTGTCGTGTAGTGCGCCAGCGTGAAGCCTTCACCATAGACCGCGCGGGTCGAAGCCTCGCGCAGGCTCATGGTGATGATGG
>NZ_JBFUKO010000892.1:0-1655 GCF_056400805.1 Aminobacter sp. P4_H6_2 | reverse complement strand
ATCCGGGCAGACCCCTCCCGTTCTCCCGACCCGCAGGCAGCGGGTCGGGGACTCTTAGTTATGATGGAGGTTACTTCCGCGAAGCGGGCGCGGTCTCGTCGATCCAGAGATCTTCGTAGTCCTGGATGGCCAGCTCGGTAGCGTTCGGCTTCAGGCCATGCAGCCAGGGCTGATAGGCCATGACCGCCTTGTTGTAGTTGAAGAACCAGACCGGCGCTTCTTCCTGCAGGAAGTTGTTGGCCTTCTTCAGAAGTTCGGTCTTGGCCGTCTGGTCACGCTCTGTCTGGGCCGCCTCGAACAGCTTGTCGAATTCGGGGTTTTTGTAGTTGGAGTAATTGCAGGCGCTTTGCGCGGTCTTCGAATAGAAGCACTGCAGTGCTGCGAGCGCATCAGGTCCGCTCTCGTTCGACCACATATAAGCCTGGAAGTCGCCCGCCGGCACGACTTCGGACAGGACGGACGCTTCGACCGGCTTGGCCTTCACTGTGACGCCAACCTTGGCCAGCATCGGAATGATCGCTTCGACAATGGGAAGGCCCCAGCTTTCATTCTGCGTTGCCGTGAGTTCGAACTCGAAGCCCTTGTCGAAGCCGGCCTCTGCCAGCAGCGCCTTGGCCTTTTCCGGATCGTAGGCGTAGGGCTGGGCTGTGGTGTCATAGGCCGGAGACGACAATGGCAGCCAGCTCACCGCGCGGTAGGCCTTGTTCTTGGCAAGCCGCTCGACGATCAGCTTGGTGTCGATGGCGTAGTTGATCGCTTGCCGCACGCGCTTGTCGGCAAAGGGTGCGAAATTGGGGTTGAAGCCGACATTGCGGGTGTAGCCTTCGGCCACTTCCAGGATGTTCTTGGACAGTGCGGCATCGCCCTGATAGGCAACATACTGGGTCGGCCCCAGCACCGTCACGTCGATTTCCTGATTGCGGAAGGCAACGTCGCGGGCCGCGGAATCTTCCATGATCACGATGTTGATCTTGTCGAGGTAGGGTTTGCCCTGCTCGTAGAACTTGTCGAACTTCTCGACCACGATGCGCGATCCCGGCACGTGCTCGACGAATTTGAAAGGCCCAAGCCCGATCGGATGGGTCGCCGCCTTGTCGCCGATGTCGGCGGGATAGATGGCCGCGTTGGTGCGCATCAGGTTGAAGCCGGGATTGATCGGCGCGGTGAAGGTGATCTCCAGCGTCAAATCGTCGATCTTCTTCAGGCCAGAAATCTCGGTCGCCTTGCCGCTGGCGAAGGCATCGGCGCCTTCGATGTCGGCGATGTAGCGGGCGCCGGGGAAGGCGTTGGAGGGCGTGGCAAGGCGCTTGTAGGACCAGATGATGTCATCGGCGGTCATCTTGCGGCCGTTGTGGAAGAAGGCGTTGTCGCGCAGCTTGTAGGTGTAGACCTTGCCGTCGTCGGACACCGAAACGCTGGTTGCCAGCTCGAGCACGGGTTCATTCTTAAGCGAATCCCAGCTGTAAAGGCTGCGATGGATCGCCTTGGCGTAGAATTCGTCCTGAGTCTGGGGCGTGGCGTGGATGTCGAGTGTGGCGAAGCTGGAGCCGTAAGGGGCCACGAAATTGAGCACGCCGCCTGAGCGCGGCTCTTCCGCAAGTGCTGCTGTGGACACGCCGAGCATCAGCATCGCGGTCAAGGACAAGGTTTTGAAC
>NZ_JBFUKO010000891.1:0-1658 GCF_056400805.1 Aminobacter sp. P4_H6_2 | reverse complement strand
CCTTCAATTCCTATGGCGATATCGTCTATCTCGTCGACGACAAGGGCAAAGACGCTGACGGCAAGCCCCAGCTCGCCGCCAGGCAGGCGTTCGTCACCACCGGCGCAACGCGCGGCGATCAGATCGCTGTGCTGAGCGGCATCAAGGATGGCGATGTCGTGGTCACCGCCGGGCAGCTCAAGCTACGCAACGGTTCGCCGGTCAATGTCGACAACACCGTGCAGCCCGCCAACAATCCAGATCCACAACCGGTCGACAAATAGCAGGCGCAGTCTGGCGAGATAGTTCGCGGAAAGAATGCGGCGATGAGCTTTACAGACCTCTTTATCCGCCGCCCGGTCCTGGCAATCGTCGTCAGTCTCACCATTCTGGTGCTTGGCCTGCGCGCCATCGGCTCACTGCCGGTGCTGCAATATCCGCGCACTGAAAACACCGTCGTCACGGTCACCACGACCTATTATGGCGCCGATCCCGACGTCATTGCCGGTTTCATCGCCACGCCGCTGGAAAACGCCATCGCCCAGGCCAACGGCATCGACTATATGAGCTCGACCAGCCAGACCGGCGTCAATGTCATCACCATCTACCTCCGGCTCAACTACGACGCCGACAAGGCGCTGACAGAGATCAGCACCAAGGTCGCCTCGGTCATCAACCAGCTGCCGTCGGGCACCCAGCAGCCGGTGCTGAGCGTCAAGGTTGGGCAGACGATCGACGCCATGTATATGGGCTTCGACAGCGACGTGCTGCCGCGCAACAAGATCACCGATTATCTGGTGCGGGTGGTGCAGCCCAGGCTGCAGGCGGTGCCCGGCGTGCAGACCGCGGAAATACTTGGCGGCCAGAATTTCGCGCTGCGCGCCTGGCTCGACCCGGCCAAGCTTGCCGCCTATGGCCTGACCGCAACCGACATTTCGACGGCACTTCAGCAGAACGACTACATCGCCGGCCTCGGCACCACTAAGGGCCAGATGGTCGAGGTCAATCTCACCGCCTCGACCAGCCTGCACAGCGCCGAAGAATTCTCCAATCTCATCGTCAAGCAGGCCAACGGCGCCATCGTGCGGTTGAAGGACGTGGCCAACGTGACGCTCGGCGCCGACGACTATGAATCGCAGGTCGCCTTCGACGGCAAGTAGGCGGTCTATATCGGCATCCAGGTGGCGCCGGGCGCCAATCTGCTCAACGTCATCGCCGGCGTGCGCGCGGAATTCCCCGGCATCAAGGCGCAGCTGCCGGAAGGCCTGCGCGGGGAGATCGTCTACGATTCCACCGACTTCGTGAACAGCTCCATTCGTGAAGTGATCAGGACGCTCGGCGAGGCGCTTCTGATCGTCACCCTGGTCATCTTCGCCTTCCTCGGATCGCTGCGCTCGGTGCTGATCCCGACTGTCGCCATCCCGCTATCGCTGATCGGCACCTTCGCCCTGATGCTGGCGCTCGGATTTTCGATCAACCTTCTGACGCTGCTGGCGCTGGTGCTGGCCATCGGCCTCGTCGTCGATGACGCCATCATCGTCGTCGAGAACGTCAACCGGCACCTCGACGAAGGCGTGAAGCCCATACCGGCCGCGATCATGGCGGCTAGGGAGCTCGGAGGCCCGATCATCGCGATGACGGTGGTGCTGATCGCCGTCTATGTGCCGATCGGCTTCCAG
>NZ_JBFUKO010000890.1:0-1672 GCF_056400805.1 Aminobacter sp. P4_H6_2 | reverse complement strand
CCCCTGAGAAGGACAAAGCCATGACCGTATCCTCTTGCCTCAGAGCCATCGCCGAAAACATCTGAAGTGCCGGGTCGGAGTAAGCGACACTGGCAATACCGAGATGGGCCAGCCTGTGCTGCGCCTCTCCTGCAAGAAATCCTGAGCCGCCGTGGCCGTAAAGCTCCACGCGCCGAGACTTCAGCAGGATGTCGACCGCCTTCGACACCGCGGCGCTGTCGATATCGCGAGCGAGGTCGTTGATCGAAGCGATGGCGCGATTGCAGTTATCGAGGATGCTTGCCGCGACCGGATCATCGGTGGCCCCCAGCAGGGCCTGGTCATCCTGCCTGATCAACGCCACGGCCTGCGCGAACTTGAGGCGGAAGTCTGAATAGCCGTCAAACCCCAGACGCCGGCACAAGCGGATGATGGAAGGTTCGCTGACGCCGGAAAAGCGTGCGGCGTCTGCCAGGGACCAGCCAATTGTGGCCTGCGGATTGCCGAGAATTGTCTCGGCGGCACGCCGTTCGGCCGGCGTCATCTCGTTGAGAGATGCTCTGATGTGGGCCAGCATGGCGGTCCCCCTGTTTTCGACGCCTAAGATCGCCTGCTGCACTTAGCGCTCTGGCTCAAGAAACTGAAGCCCACCCACTCAGGACTGCCGAATTCCGTACATCGTAGCCCGGTGTCGTGACAACCAACTTGCCCACACCCTCCAGGCTACGCAGTGGATCGACCATGAGCTTGTCATCCCCCTTAAACCAGCACAACACCTGCCCGCCCGACGCGGCGACAAGCTGCAGGCCAGCTGCGATATCCCATGGATGGCAGCCCTCATCATAGTTGATGGCGGCGCGCCCAATGGCGACATATGCTAGTTGCAAGGCAGCCGAGCCGAGCCGGCGCACGGCACGGAAATTCAACACGAGATCACCGAAGCGCTCAAGTTCCGCCGGGCTCGGCCGACTGCCCTCGCGTGGCAGATTGGTCAACAGTTCAGCTTCCCTGTCGCTCCTGGCACGTACCGCAGGTTTTACGGCATCGCCATTGAGCAGCAGCTGGCCCGAGTGGGTCGTGAACATTTCGTCCTGCATGGGGTCATAGACCACACCGGCGATTGGCCGACCGTCAGCAGCAAAAGCCGCGATCGACACGCAAAAGAAAGGCAGTCCAGAAGCAAAATTGCTGGTGCCGTCGATGGGGTCCACATACCAGATCACCCTGCCCTCGCCCTGCCAGCCGCTTTCCTCGCCAAGGATGCGCGAGTCCGGCACACGATCGCGGATCACACGCCAGATCAACTGCTCGGACTGCCTGTCGACGATAGTGACGATATCGGAATAGCCGTGCTTCTGCTCGATGCCCAGGACCGCTCCCTGCGCCGCCTCAAGGAACGACGTGCGAATGAGCGCTCCGGCCTCCCGGGCGGCGACTTCCGCGACCTGGGCTAAGAATGCGTCCGTTAATGGCGTCATTTCACGCACTCGTCTTTGCGGCCAGCGGCCAGGGTACTGACGAGCCAAGGTCGATCTGCAGCCCCGAACCAACGGGGTGCACGCCGTGCATATGGTGGCGGTAATCGACTACGGTGCAAGCCTGACCATCGATGGCAACCTGATACTCGGTGTAAGCGCCTTGATAGACGACGCGCTGGACCACCGCCGAAACTGGGCCATCCCCGGAGATCAGC
>NZ_JBFUKO010000889.1:0-1672 GCF_056400805.1 Aminobacter sp. P4_H6_2 | reverse complement strand
GCTGCAGCCTTGCCGTCGTCGAAATAAGAACGCGCATAAGTCTTGCCCGTATAGGGCGAAACAATCGGGTCCTTGTTCAGGTCATAGAATTTGCGACCCGTCTCCGGGTCGATACGCTTTGTGCCAAGCTCGGATTTTGCCACGTCAGGCCTCGTTTTCTAGATTTTCGTCCCCTTAGCCCCAGTTGGTGGCGCTGTCAAAGCCAAATCCCCGGCAAGGGCAATGGGGGATGACCCTTATCGCAATCGATGCTACGACACCGCCGCAATCTTTGGGAAAGCCCGATTTCTTGGGCATCCCGCACGAGGAACCATCATGTCGCATCAAGCTGTGCCACAGCCGGCCGTCGCCCGGAAGTCGAAATCCCTGTCTGGAACCGCCCGCGTGCCCGGCGACAAGTCGATTTCGCACCGCTCCTTCATGTTTGGCGGCCTTGCCTCAGGCGAAACCCGCATCACCGGCCTGCTTGAAGGCGAAGACGTGATGCGCACCGGCGACGCGATGAAGGCCATGGGCGCGCATATCGAAAAGCGCAACGGCGAATGGATCATCCAGGGCACCGGCAATGGCGCGCTGTTGCAGGCCGAAGCACCGCTCGATTTCGGCAATGCCGGCACCGGTTCGCGCCTGACCATGGGCCTTGTCGGCACCTATGACATGGAAACCACCTTCATCGGCGACGYTTCGCTGTCGGGCAGGCCGATGGGGCGCGTGCTCGATCCGCTGCGCCAGATGGGCGTGCAGGTCATCAACGCCGCTCCCGGCGACCGCATGCCGCTGACGTTGCGCGGCCCCCGCCAGGCGACGCCCATCACCTATCGCGTGCCGATGGCATCCGCCCAGGTCAAGTCGGCGGTCCTACTCGCCGGCCTCAACACGCCGGGCATCACCACCGTCATCGAACCGGTGATGACGCGTGACCACACCGAAAAGATGCTCAAGGGATTTGGCGCCAATATCGAGGTCCAGGCCGACGAGCAGGGCGTTCGCCACATCTTCATCGAAGGCCAGGGCAAGCTCACCGGCCAGATCATCGCCGTTCCCGGCGATCCGTCCTCGGCCGGCTTCCCGCTGGTGGCAGCGCTGATCGTGCCGGGCTCCGACATATCAATCGAAAACGTTTTGATGAACCCGACCCGCACCGGCCTGATCACTACGCTGATCGAAATGGGCGGTTCGATCGAGATCCTCAATCGCCGCAATGCCGGCGGCGAGGACGTCGCGGACCTGCGCGTGCGCGGCTCCGAGCTCAAGGGCGTCAAGGTTCCGGCCGAACGCGCGCCGTCGATGATCGACGAGTATCCGGTGCTCGCAGTCGCGGCTTGCTTTGCCGAAGGCGAGACGCTGATGCAGGGTCTGGAAGAGCTGCGCGTCAAGGAATCCGATCGCCTCGCAGCCGTTGCGCGCGGGCTAGAAGCCAACGGCGTCGACTGCACCGAAGGCAAAACCACGCTGTCGGTGCGCGGCGTGCCTGGCGGCAAGGGCCTCGGCGGCGGCACGGTGAAAACCCATCTCGACCACCGCATCGCCATGAGTTTCCTTGTCATGGGGCTGGCTTCGGAAAAACCTGTTACCGTCGATGACCAGGCGATGATCGCGACGAGCTTTCCGGAATTCATGGGCCTGATGGCCAATCTGGGTGCTGAGATCGAATAGGGCGGTCGCCCAGGGC
>NZ_JBFUKO010000888.1:0-1684 GCF_056400805.1 Aminobacter sp. P4_H6_2 | reverse complement strand
GATCGTGCGTTGGCATTTGCCGGGGCAAGCAGGAAACTGACGGCCGCCGGAGCCCCTTCCGGATGGTCGATCACGGCGCTCGCCGAGAACGAAATGGTTCCGGGCTCGACTGCGCGGCTGACAGCGCCGGCAGATATTCCGCTCGGCAGCGGATGACACACCACCGCGTGCTCGTGCTCGAGGAAGCGGACGGTCTGGAATTCGGGGACAACTGGCGAGACTGAAACATCGACGATTCGGCTCAGCAGGGCCGGCGCCAGGCGGTAATCTTCGATGAACTGGCCGTCGAGCAGGTCGGTGGGCGCGATCATGTTTGGCATACGAGCTGGCTTGACGCCGGGCAGTCCTGTGAAAACGCGGAATGCCAGCGGCCTGAAATCAAGGTCGGGATGCGAGGCCTCCGACCTGGCCGTGTAGCGCTCGCTGGCAATCGGGACGCCAAGCGACAGCCCGACCGTCTCGTGACCCGTGGTCGACACCCGCAGCCGCAATGTCTTCGCCCCAAGTCCGCAAGCCCGCGGCAGCGAGAAGAAATTCCAGTTCGCGACGAGCTTTGAAGCGGGAACGCTCCACTCGGCCACGCCCTCGCGGCTCTCGACATAGCTCAGCGTGACGACCAGCTCGACGCCGTCCCTAGGCACTGAATTGAGATGGAGGGCGATGCCGGCCACGCCCTGGCTGGAGACCGGCAGAAGCTGCTCGACATAGGAACTCGACAGTAACTGACCGATACCCTCGTCCTTCGGGTCGACATAGGGATCATGCGCAAAGACTTCCGCCACCGGCTCCCAGTTACGCGCCTGGAACGCATCTTCGAGCGCGCGGTAGTTCTCGAACAGCACCTCGCGCTCCCGGCGAAGCATGGCGAGTTCCGAAGACATCGAGGCAGTGAACCGTGACAGCCGCCCCAACCCACCCTCGGCCAGCGCAACAATGAGCGTGCACATCTCGGCCCCGTTTCGGGCATCGAGCCGCTGGACGGGGACTTCCGGCACCGTGGCAAGCCGCCTGAGCGAGACGAGCGCGTCCCTCAGGTCAGCTTCGGCTTCTTCCGAAAAAGCTATGGCAATGAGAGGAAAGGTGTTCTTGAGGATCGGTTGCGAACGTATGCAGTCGTCGAGAAAGACGACTAGATGTTCAATTCCAGCCTTTTGAAGGTTCGCCCGATCCAGTTCTGACGCAGCAATCAGCTTTATACTCGCCGTCGATTGCTTCCCGCCAGAAGACATCAACATTTGCACGCATCACCCTCAAAAAAATAGTAATATAGTTCGAAATCTGAATTCAATCAGACGGCACAAATCATTGACAACCATTCGAGAAGACACGTAGCAACAAATGCGACTACGGACAATAATAAAAATCAGGAATTTACTTGAAAGTATACTTCAAAACTTGAAGTAATAATTGCGCAATCTGCATTTCGCCGATGGAAAGGAAGGCTATCCCGTCATTTTTGCAACCAGAGCAACCTGGTTCGCAATGCATGCATCCAGCCGGAAGCGCTGCTCGATAGCCCGGCGCGCGGCGATCCTGAGGTCAGCGAAGCTGTCCGGGCTCTTCAGGACTTCGAGGATCGTCTCGGCGAGAGCGTCCGTGTCGAAGAACGGTACCAGAACTCCGTTGCGGCCCGAACTGATGACCTCGCGGACAGGCGCGGTATCGGAGCCGATGACGAGAGCAC
>NZ_JBFUKO010000887.1:0-1693 GCF_056400805.1 Aminobacter sp. P4_H6_2 | reverse complement strand
CTAATTTGTACTGTACTCAGAAACTGCAGCACGACGAGAATAAAGTCAACATGAAAAAGGCAATGTCGCCGGAAATATGTATACTGCCTTCACAAAGCAGAGCGGCGCGCGCGATGCTCGAGCTATCTCGTGTCGAGTTGTCTGAAAGAGCGGCTGTTGGAGAAAGAACGCTGACCGATTTTGAACGGGGGGCCCGGACGCCGTTGCGAAACACGTTGATCGCAATCCGTCGGGCCCTCGAAGACGCGGGYGTCGAGTTTATCGCCGAGAATGGGGGAGGGCCGGGAGTCAGATTGAAAAAGCCACTCTGAAGTCGGCGAGTTGTTTGCCAGACCCATTTTACTGCGCTCAGGGCGGTGGTTGATGGGAGCCACATGGCATTTGATGAGATCGCAATTTCCATCTGATTTGCCTAGCATCGTGATATCGACCTCATTCCAGAGGTAGCTCGCTCAGCATGCGACTTGTTCGTCGTTCCAATGGCATATGATCCTTGTGCTGGTCATATGCAGACAATCCGATCAGATCAGAAACTACCCGCCAGCAGGATCTGAGCGCTTCCGAGATCTGTGACAATATCGCTACGAAACCGAACGCCAACAGTCTGCAGCGGGCTTGTTTCAACATACAGATCATCGACAATCAGATGCACGCGGTTCCATCCGCCGGGATGGGGCTTGTCGCGATCTGCCATCCTGCAGGACCTATTGATCCGCGAACCAACAGCCGCAACTCTCCACGCATCGCACCTACGACGGCAGGCATATGGCTCGACAAAAGTGTTTCACGATAGGTCTTGACGTCGTCATTGGTGTAAGCACTCGCACGGTACATACCGCACTCTGCCAAAACGGATGACAATCATGAAAACGATTTTGCTACTGGCACATCCAGGGCATGAGTTACGGCTCTTTCACTGGATGGAGCGGGTCCGGCCGGTGGTGTGTATATTGACGGACGGGTCCGGCGGAAACCAGTCGTCCAGGACAAAATACTCAAGGGAAACGCTAGCAGCAGCAGGAGCTGAGCCTGGGCCAGTTTTTTGCCAAATGTCCGATCGGGATTGGTACGATGCAATCCTTGCTGGGGACGCTACGCCCTTTCGCAATGTTGCGAATGTGATATTCGAAATTGTCAAGGACGAGACAGCTGTGACTGTCGTTGCTGACGCTGTCGATGGCTACAACCCCGTACACGACTTGACGTCGGCGATCGGGAAAGCGTTGGCTGCAAGGATCACTGCTAATGGTGCAATAGTTACCCATCTGGTTTCCGCTGCCGTGCCGGGCGTTGCGGGCGGCAGCAAGATAGAAATGTTGCTCGACCCTGCCGCGCGCGAGCGCAAGGTCGCTGCACTTCGAGCTTATACACCTCTTGCTGAAGAGGCCCGGCGTATATTGGAACAAGCACCCGAATCCTTTGGGTGCGAGGTGTTGATACGACAAGACTTTAATTGGGAAGAACGAGTTGAGCCGCTATGGGAGACGTTCGCGAAGGAGCGTGTCTCGGCTGGCCGCTATGCAAATCTGATCACCTACGGTGACCATGTCTTGCCGATTGCTCGCGCAATCCTGAGCTAGAGCTGGGGCTAGGTTGCGCCCAGTAGGGTTTCTATGCGCTTAGAGCGATGGAAACGAGGCCGACCCCCAAGCGCCGGAGATCAGCGCTGATCTTGACTTCAGCTGGCGCGCAA
>NZ_JBFUKO010000886.1:0-1695 GCF_056400805.1 Aminobacter sp. P4_H6_2 | reverse complement strand
GGTCAGTTCAACGAGCGCCAGGAAAAGGCCATCGCCCGGATGTTCCGCGAGGGCATTGACGGCTTCAAAGGGGGGCTCAGCGCCGAGAACTATATCGCCATCACACAGGCATCCCGCGCCACAGCGACAAGAGACTTGCAGGACTTGGTTGCCAAACGTGCCCTAACAAAAGCGGGTGAGCGCAGGCACACGCGCTACACACTCCAAGTGTCAGATTCTGACGGATAGGTCTTCTACCGTTGCCAGTCGATTATATAAATGCGCCCCGCGGGTTCCCAAAATCACCGTCGGCGCAGCATCCTTTCCTCTATGTGGTCGCTGCAACGTGACAGCAGCGAGTTGCGCGACGCCTGGACCGGTTTCCAGGCTCAGGACCAATCCGCATTTCGCTTCACACGACCTGTACGCGTCCGCCGAACCCGGAACGACACAGAGCTTCATGCGCATCCTGATTTGGTTCAAAGCAGTAGCAGTCGTGAACCGGGCGCACATCGTAGTCCGCATCACTGGCCCAGGCGACGCTTGAAAGAACAGCGCCGGTGGCAAATGTAGAGCCGAGCGCGAGCGTGCTGCACGCGCAACCAAGCGCCTTACTGAGCTATTGAGCGCTGGTGCTTACGCGATCGAGCGGCGCGGCCTTGACCGATACGGCCGCACCTTGGCGATGRCAAAGTTGATGGCGTCGACGTTGGGGGTGCACTCGTTGGCGAGGGTTTTGCCCGGACCTGGCCGGGCCACGGTACCGGCTGTTGCGGCTAACGGCTTCAACTGACGTTCAACGCCTATTCGTCGGCGCGCGAATTGGTGCCAACTCAAGTTGCGCAAACATGCCAACCGAAGTTGCGCGCTACACGAGGTTCGACAGCCCGAGTTAGAACAAGAACAGAACGCGAATTGGAAACCAAGCGTCAAGATTGGAAACCGTTTCCAATCTCACATCTCGGCCAATCAGCGAAAATTTAATGATTTCAGGAAGTTAGTGGTGGGTGCGACAGGGATCGAACCTGTGACCCGCTGATTAAGAGTCAGCTGCTCTACCAACTGAGCTACGCACCCACACAGTCGTTTCAACGACCGTGGCGGCATATAGCCATACCATTTTTCCCTGTCCACCCCCTCCGGCGCTTTTTCTTCACGTCGGCAAAAATTCCTGCAAATCAGACGTAAATAGTGCCCTCAGCGGTCTTCACGGCGTGCCCGCCGATGCGTGCGGCGACAAGATTTCCACCTGAGACGTCCAGTTCGAGCCTGATTCGTGACGGCCGGCCCATTTCGATTCCCTGTTCGACCCAGAATCGCGACACGCCATCGGTCGGTTTGTCGAAATGCATGATGGCGCCGGCAAAGGCCGCAGCCGCCGAGCCGGTGGCCGGATCTTCATAGGACGGGCTGCCGGGAACGATCATGCGGGCGTGGAAGGCGTTGTCGTGGCCCACGGTCTCGCGGCAATAGATGTAAGCGCTCGCGACCGCGGAGTCGCTCTTGCGCGGTGAAAATGTGAACCAGGCCTCGTTGTCGAAGCGGATGCGGCTGGCGGCTTTCATGTCGGCCACAGGTACGGTGATGTAGGGAACACCCGCCGACCACAGCGATACGCGATGATTCTCGAAGCCGATCTCGTGAGGCGCAAGGCCGAGCGCTGCAGCAACCGCGTCAGCGCTGGCGGCAAGCGGCATCGCCTCGGGCAGCTTGGGC
>NZ_JBFUKO010000885.1:0-1698 GCF_056400805.1 Aminobacter sp. P4_H6_2 | reverse complement strand
GGGCGCACCGGGATTGAGCAACATGTCGGAAATGCGGGCGACGGGAATGAAATCGGACACGCTGGGCTTGAGCTGCGAAAGTGTGGGGCCCTTGACTCTGGCATGCCTGCTGCCGACAAGATTGGCAGCACCGTAGCCCACGCCGAAGCCACCGCCGGGTTTGCCGATCTGGCCGAGCATCGCCGCCAGCGTCACCACCATCCAGAACGGCTGTTCGCCATGAGTGGCACGCTGCATTGACCAAGACACATTGAGCATGGTGCGCGACCTGGCCATGCGCCGAGCCAGATCGACGATGGCTGCGGCCGGAACGCCGCTAATTGATTCCGCCCATTCGGGTGTCTTGGGGACGCCATCGGCCGCGCCGGTGAGGTAGGGGACAAAGCTTTCGAAGCCAACGCAGCAGCGCGCAAGGAAGGCCGCATCGTGCAGGGTCTCAGTGAAAAGCACCCAGGCGAGCGCCAGCATCACCGATGTATCCGTGTTGGGCCGGCAGGCGATCCAAGTCGCTGTATCGGCGACAGCTCCGAAGTTGTCGCATACCGGACCGATATTGATGAATTGGGTGCCTGCCGCGCGCATGCCGGCGAGGCCCGTCGGCACGCCATGCAGTCCGACACCGCCGGCATTCATCTGAGCATTTTTCACCGGCACGCCGCCGAAGGTGACGAACAGCTCGCAATGCTTTGCGAGCATGTCCCAGGAATTGTGGCTCGCCATCAGCTCGTCCATGCTCGCCACAATGTGCGGCAGCACGACGTTGGCGGCACCCAAACTGTAGGAATCGACATGCCTGACATAGCCACCGGCGGCATTCAAAAAGCGATGGACCTGGCTTTGCGCGTGATGGAAGCGGCCGGCGCTCGACCAGCCATATGAACCGCCGAATATCGACGAATTGCCGTAAGTGGTGCGGACCCTATCGATCTCGGCCGCGACCATGTTGAGGGCGTGGTCCCATTCGACTTCGACAAAGGGATCGAGACCGCGCCGTTCGGGGGCGGAACCTGGACCATATTCAAGCCAGCTCCTGCGTATGGCAGGGCGCCGGACCCGGAGCCGTTCGAGCGCCGGGTCGAGTTGGTAGAAGCCGATCGGGCTCGGGTCCCGATCGCGTTTGAACGGATTGAGGGCGGGCATGCCGTTTCCGCGGGGTCCAACCTCATAGGTGCCCCAATGGGAAAGCGTGTAGTTCGTCATGCCCTGGTCCGTGCCCGCCCGTGGATTTAGCCTTCGATCTCCGCGAAGAGCTTCTTCATATCCTCATTCGAATAGGTCTTGTCGATGATCAGTTCGTCACCCTGGATATGCCAGGAAAGGGCTGGGCCGCTGATGTCGCCATAAGCATCGAATTCGATCGTTCCGAGCGAGCCGACGAACTTAATTGGCTTGCCGGCCTTGATCAGCTCCAGCGCCTTCTTGAACTCGGCCGGACCTGTGCCGATGACTTCGCCATCAGCGGCTTGCGTCTTGCGCATGGCATCGCGGATCGAAGTACCTGACAAGTCTGGCGCTATGTTCATGGCGAGGCCGAGGATCATGACGGCGTCGTACTCGCTGTAGATGCCGGGGCCATCGGAACTGACCCCATAAGCGGCGTTGAACGCCTGCTTGAAGGCTTCGATCTCCGGGCCAGCTACCGACGCATTGTCGGTGCCAAAGGCCTTGGTCAGGTACTTGGAGCCCACCGCCTTGACG
>NZ_JBFUKO010000884.1:0-1699 GCF_056400805.1 Aminobacter sp. P4_H6_2 | reverse complement strand
TGTGAATGGCGGGCCCACCGCACTGCCCGATGAAGAGATCCGCCGCATCTGCGAGGAGGGCACGCGCGCCTTGGAGATCGTCCATAACGGTAATTTGCGCACCGGCCTGTTCGTGCTTGGCATCGCCAAGGAGCGCGATGAGCTCGACCGCGTCATTTTGGGCACTGACGGTCCGTCTGGCTCGGGCGTTCAGCCGCTCGGCATCCTGCGCACCATCTGCCATCTCGCCTCGCTCGGCGACGTGCCGACCGAGGTCGTCTTCTGCTTTGCCACCGGCAATACCGCACGGGTGCGCAAGCTCGACGATCGTGGCGTGATCGAGGCCGGCCGTGCTGCCGACCTGGTGTTCATGGATCAGGCAGCAGGCGGCATCGGCAAGGATTTCCTCGAAAGCCTGGCGCTTGGCAACCTGCCCGGCATCGGCATGATCATGGTCGACGGTGTGGTGCGCACGGCCCGCAGCCGCAACACGCCGCCGGCGATCCGCGTGCCGGAAATCGTTGCGGCCTGATCGCCGAGTTATCCGACAGGAACGAAAAAGCGGCCCCGAGAGGCCGCTTTTTTATCTTCTTGTTGGAGCATGATCTTGTTCGAAAACCGGTTCCCGCTTTTCGGGATCATGCTTTAGTTCACACCGTCCTTGCCGACGATCTGGTCTGTGGTCAGCCCGCCGACACGTGGATGCGGGCGGCCCGAATCGGTGACGGCGATCGCCACCACGATCTCGTCGTCGCGCGGCGCGTCGGAAATGCGCACTTCCATGCCGTCGAAGTGGCTGCGCACCTTGGCAGCGTCCTTGTGGCCCAAGGGAATGTCGAGCGGGATGCCGAGGCCACCACGCTTCTTGGACGATGGGATCAGCGCCGCGCCCTTGCCGAGAATGTCGCGGAACGGGGCGCCGAGCTTGGGGTGCAAGATGGCAGCTGCGTGCTCCAGCTCGCCATCGGCGCCGACCGCTGCTGCCTTGCCGAAGCTCTCGACCTGGTCGCCCGGAATGCCGAGCGCTGCAACGGCACGGCGCGGCAGAATGTCGCCGAGTTCAGCACCGATGTCGCTGAGTTCCGAGAGGTCGTCGACGAAGGTGCCGACATGGGGGTTGCGGATGACCGCAACCGCCGCGGCGCGGCGCGTCGGTGGATTAACCGCCTTGCCGCCCTCAGTGCGCGTCTCTTCGACGATGGTGATGATTCGCCGGATTTCGACGCTCATCGCAAGCCGTCCTCCCCCTTGATGTCCTTGGCGTCGAGGCCGCCGACCCGGGCATGCACGCGCGAACCCGTGGTCATCGCGAGCACGAATACCAGTTCGTTGTTGCGCGGCGCGTCGTTGATGCCGACCTCGATCGCGTCGAAATGGCTGCGCACATAAGAGGCGTTGACGTGGGTGACCGGAATATCGATGCGAACGCCGGGGCCGCCGACCTTCTTGCTCGACGGCACGATGGCCTTGGCGCCGCCCAGAAGCTCGCGCATCGCATAGCCGCCGGGGTTGTGCCAAAGCGCGCCGTGCTCGAGTTCGCCGCCACCGCCGACGATGGAGCCCTTGCCGTAGCTCTCGATCAACGAGGCATCGCCGCCGAGTGCTTCAAGCAGGCGGGTCGCCATTTCGAGGCCGAGCGGCTTCAAATCTTCCATGAACGGGGTGATGTCTTCGACATAACGCCCGGCATAGGGATTGGCGACGACGGCAAGCACGGTGC
>NZ_JBFUKO010000883.1:0-1703 GCF_056400805.1 Aminobacter sp. P4_H6_2 | reverse complement strand
GGCCAGAACGCCGCCGAGCAGCAGCAATGGGCGGCCCTTGGCATCACCGACCCGGCAGCCGCCAATGACATCATCACAGCGCGGTTCGACTACAGCTTCAGCTGGGTCGCGCTTGTCGTCATGGTCGTGCTGGTCATCGGCTACTTCGTCATGGTCGTGCGATTATCCGACAAGGAATACCGCGAAGTCATCGAAGAACGCTTCGGCAACAAGAAGCACTAGGGAGAGGCCACAATGGATACCTGGAACATCCTTGAATATGTGGCCTGGGCGCTGTCAGCCATGTTCGGCGTGCTGATGCTCATCGACCTCGYCCGCATCGATACGACTTATGACAACGAACTGCTGATCTCCTCTCGCGAAGGCGAGATCGAGGCGACCGCAGAACGCCACGAGATCTGAGGGGACGACGATGGCAAATGTTACATCCACTGCGGCGGAGCCTGAACGGCTTCAGCTGCTGCGCGTGCTTGGTCCCGCCCATATTTGGGCACTAGGCGTCGGCATCGTTCTGGTCGGCGAATATATGGGCTGGAATTTCTCGGTCGGCAAAGGCGGCATGATTGCTGGCCTGATCGCCTGCTGGGTCGCGGGACTGCTCTATACTTGCGTCGCCATGATCGACTCCGAGGTGACCTCGACGGTTGCCGCGGCCGGCGGCCAGTACGCCCAGGCCAAGCATATCGTCGGCCCGCTCATGGCCTTCAATGTCGGCCTGTTTCTGGTCATGGCCTACACCATGCTCGAAGCAGCCAACGCGATCACCGTCGGCTTCTTGCTCGACACCGTCGCCGGCATGCAGGGCCATACCGGGCTCAACCAGCACCCCTTCATCATCCTCGCCATCATGTTTCTGGCGTGGCTCAACTATCGCGGTGTGCTTGCGACGCTGACCTTCAACCTGGTCATCACCGCCGTCGCGTTCGTGGCCATCATCACGCTGTTCATCTCGGTGCAGTTCGGCGCATCCAACGTGCCGCTCGACTTCTCGGCTGTTACCACCGATCCGCTGCCTTACGGCTGGGTCGGCATCGTCGCCGCGCTTCACTTCGGCCTGTGGTACTATCTCGGCATCGAGGGAACTTGCCAGGCGGCAGAGGAAGTGCGCTCGCCGGCGCGTTCGCTGCCGTACGGCACCATGGCCGGCATCATGACGCTGCTGATCGCGGCGACCATGACCTGGTATGTCTGTTCGGGCCTCATCCCGTGGGAATATCTCGGCCAGGCCGGCACCCCGCTGTTCGACGCCGCTCGCGTCACCGGCAGCACACCGCTGATGGTCCTGCTCTTCGTCGGCACCGCCTTTGCAACGCTCGCCTCGGCGAATGGCTGCATCAACGACGCCTCGCGCGCCTGGTTCTCGATGGGTCGCGATCGCTACCTGCCGAGCTGGTTCGGTGCCGTGCACCCAGTCTACCGCACGCCGTACCGCGCCATCGTCTTTCTGGTTCCGATCGCGCTCATCTTCGCGCTCGGCGCACCGCTCGACCAGGTCGTCACTTTCTCGATCCTGTCGGGCCTGCTCGGCTACACCTTCATGACCTTCAACATGGTGATGTTCCGCAACAAGTGGCCGCTCGACACCATCAAGCGCGGCTATGTCCATCCGTTCCACCCGCTGCCGACGATCGTCCTGCTGATCCTGTGCTCGACCGCCTATTTCGCCGTGTTCCTCGGCTATGGCACGCAGCTCAGTGCGATGA
>NZ_JBFUKO010000882.1:0-1709 GCF_056400805.1 Aminobacter sp. P4_H6_2 | reverse complement strand
GATTGAGGGCATTGTGCGGCTCCTTTGCGATGTCCCTGAGCTTCCTCTCATTTGGGCGGTTTGGCAAGACAGTCGCTAATAATAATCAATAAATTCATATAGTTAGACAATTACTCCTAATGAATACGAGAGGCAAAGTGAGGCGCCAACCCGTGTTGTCCTCTTCCCGTTTAGTTAGTTCATGGCACTCTTGACGCTCTTGGCAGCAAAAGCCATATTATAGCTACTTACTCATTCAGCACATCAATGTCAGAGGTCGCGATGTCTGAGCTCGAACGCGGTGAACGTCTACAGATAATGCTGAACGGCGAAGAGCTGTCGGCAGTTGAGGATTTCCGTTTTCAAAATAGGATGCCCAGCCGGGCAGCCGCGGTTCGCGAGCTACTCCGGCGCGGTCTTGCGGCCGAAGGTTTTATGGCGGCGGAAGTCGGTGTGAAATCTCAGGATTTTGGCGTTTTAGACCAAAACGGCAAYGGCGAATCTTGAGATTCATCGTAGCGGCACCGTAGGCGACGCAAAGATGAGGACGTGGGCGCGCCAGCCTATTTCCAAGACCGTCCACTTCCGCGACCCCCACATGATCTTGGATCCCACCGCTGCATCAGAGCGCGGATGGCGAGTGGACGTGTCTACCGATGGGAATTTGCCAAAGCGGGCGAGAGTCTGGAAATCGATGTCCCCGGTGTCTTCGTGCTTGATGAAAGCAGCCTTATCTACCAAGCGATCTACCAAGCGACGCTGGCGGGAACGGGCCTTGCCTTTCTGTGGGAATGGATGGTTTCCGACAATGTCAAAAGCGGAAGGCTGGTGCAGGCCCCCGACGATTGGACGCCACCCTATGACGGCATCTGCCTCTACTACCCCGGCCATCGCCATGTCCCAATGAGGCCTTGAAGGCTTAGCTCTATAGCCCCCTTTCGGGTCGGCAATTTTGGTGCATCCTACTACCATGTAGCGAGGGGCGAATGATCCATGCCTACCTTTGCGAGAATGGCAGTGCTGGCCGTGCTGCTGTGCGCCCAAGCCAATGTGACTTGGGGCGCTGACTTAAGCACCCCGCCTCCGAGCGCTGAAGTGATCACGCCGCTTCCATCTCCTCACGACCGAGAGTGCGCCCGGAGGGGTGCCGGTATCCCCGCATGCCGTAAGGACTGTTCAATGAGGTTCCCTGCCCCCAATCCCAATACGTACTGCGACGTTTTCTGCGCGGATGGGACCACAATGGTAAGGGGCTATTGCATCATTGGCGCAGGCGGGTCGGCTGGCTGCCCTGGCAGGGAATGCACCTTCTAAGGAACAAATCGATGCCCAAAGATGATGTTGAAGAGTTTCCACGGGATCAGGAATACACGTGCCTTTTTGCCCTCGACAGGCTGATTACAACCGATCCTGGACCCCCGCGAAGACATAAGGGCAACTGAGGAATCTACCTTCGGAAGCGTGCAATAACTTAACGGCCGATTCCTACATTATTGATGATCGAGTGGTCGATACTATTCTATTAGACATCCCCTGCCCCGGAATAATGTGCTTCATTCTAAGAAAGCAGCACATCAAGCCCACTCCGCCCGTGGCAGGGCGATTTCCTTTAAACCGTAGCGCTAGAATGCCTACGCCGCGTGTAGCGTAGGGATGCCACTTACATCAATTTCTCGCTCTGCATGCCAGGCATCATGAGCGGCCTGCATCCGCAGCCAGATAGCCGCACC
>NZ_JBFUKO010000881.1:0-1712 GCF_056400805.1 Aminobacter sp. P4_H6_2 | reverse complement strand
GGTATGAACGCCAACGAACAAAAGGGCACCGGCATTTCCGGACAGTGGCGAGGGAAAAAGGGCCTCGTGACCAAAGGGGCCGACGGCAAAGTGATCTTCCTCTATGGCGAGGTCCAGCCTTCCGTCGTCTGCTCACCCCTGCAGGTCTGCGATATAGAGCTTCAGGCAGGCGAGGCAGTGCGCGACGTGCTGGTCGGCGATACGGTGCGCTGGAAGGTTGAGCCAGCGACCTCAGGCGCCATCGGCGGCCAGGCGATCCACCTGATCGTCAAACCGTCCGAACCGGATCTTGTCACCTCGATGGTCGTAACCACCTCGCGACGCACCTACCACATTCAGCTCAAATCGCATCAAAGCCAGTACATGGCGCGTGTCGGTTTCGAGTACCCGGAGGATGTGAGCTCGAAGCTCGCGGACGTCAATGCACGATTGGAGGCAAGCATTATTCCGGGCGCCGGCGTTCCGGCGGAGCAACTGAATTTCAGCTATTCCGTCTCGGGCAATGCTCGCTGGAGGCCGACACGGGTCTATTCCGACGGGACCAAGACCTACATCCAGTTTCCGCGATCAGTCTCCGGGCAGGATGCGCCGGTGCTGTTCGTGGTCTCGGGGGGTGAGAATCGCGTCGTCAACTATCGGATGAAAGGGGACATGATGGTCGTGGACTATCATGTCGACCGCGCGGTCCTTGTCTCTGGCGTCGGAAGGAAACAGGAGAAGATCACCATCAGGCGAGGAGGCTGACAATGCGCCACAACATAGCCATTCTGTTTTTGTCGAGCGCGCTTGCCGCTTGCCAAGCCTCCATGACCGATGGGCTCGTCGAAAGTTTAGCGCCGCCGGAGATTTCTGGACCTGTTGCGAGCGCCATTGCAGGCGACATGGTCACAAAGCTTGCCGAACAGATTGGTCCCGCAAGCGGCACCATCATTTTGAAACCTGACAGCTCACCCTTTGGCCAGGCGCTTGAGGCGTCGCTGAAGAGCTGGGGTTATGCCGTCGTCACCGACCAGAAGACGGACGGCCAGAAGGAGATCCCGCTCGCCTATGCCATCGACAGCCATGAAGGCCAGGTCCTGGCGCGACTATCGACAAACACCGTCGAATTAGGCCGCGCCTACAAGGCGACGATGTCAGGAGCCTCTCCGGCAAGTCCGCTTTCGGTCATGCGCCGCGGATAAGGGAGGGGGAAGGCATGGTTCAATCCTTGAAGCTCAGCGGGGTTGCAACGGTGGAGAGCGCCTCCGGCATCCGTCGACTCAACCGGCTGCCGGTCATCCTGGCGGCAGTACTCGTCGTCTTGTTCTTCGCCGTCATCATCTTTGGCTTGACGTCGCGTGGCTTGTATTTCGACCGTGACGAGGGCATTGGCGCCGCGTCGAACAATTCGGCATCGACATATGCCGACCAGCTGAAACGCGGGGTGTCGGACGGGATCATCGGTGAGCCGGTTGGGGCGATCACGCTTGGACCCTTGCCGGCTGTTCCGGCGCAAACGCAGCAGGTAACTGCGAATCCRTTCGCAAGCAGGCCCCAGGGTGAAGAGCATGTTTTGGAGCAGGGCGAGCCGGAAGGGGCGTGGAAGGCTCGCCTCGAGCGTGAACAGCGCGAACAGTATATTCGAGAGCGCCATCGCCAGAAGATGGCACGGTTTCAGGCCAATGATGCTGCCTACGACTCTCCCCTCACCGTGAACCTCAACAAGCTGGAAG
>NZ_JBFUKO010000880.1:0-1724 GCF_056400805.1 Aminobacter sp. P4_H6_2 | reverse complement strand
GATCCAGGCATTCTGGTTGGTCGCGGTCGAGGACGCCGACAAGATGGCAACGTCGCCGCCTTCAGGCAGATAATCGGCGGCGAGCTTGATGATGGTCTCGCCGATCAGGTTGGTGTCGGACGGGTTGAGGTGGACCTGACGGCCTTCAGGCGCGACGCCCGAATCCCAGGAGATGACGGTGATGCCGCGTTCCATCGCCTTCTTGAGAGCCGGCACCAACGCGTCGGCGTCATTGGCGGAAATGGCGATCGCATTGACCTTTTGGGCGATCAGCGCGTTGATCACCTCGATCTGCGCTTCGGCGGTAGCCTTGGTCGGGCCGGTGTAGATCACCTCGACATCGCCGAGTTCCTTGGCCGCCTCTTGCGCGCCCTTGTTGGCGGCATCGAAGAAGCCGTTGCCGAGCGACTTCACCACCAGGGCGATCTTGACGTTTTCGGCATGCGCGGCAGTCGCGAACATGGCGGCCGACAATGCTGCGGCAACCATCAGTTTCCTCAGAATGCTCATCGTTTCCTCCCTAGAGCGTTGCATTCCATCAGCACTGCGGCGAGGCCATCCCTCATGCCTGCAGCGAAGATTCCTCGATATTCCTCACCTGGCTCTTGGCGACGACCAGCGACACGCCGGCACTTTCCAGCATGGCGGCCTCGCGGTCCTCGATGTCCTCGTCGGTGATAACTGTGGTTATCCGCGCCAGTCCGCACAGGATCAGGCTCGAACGCTGCTTGAACTTCGAGGAGTCGACCAAAACGACAAGCTCGTCGGCCTGGTCGATCAACTTCTGTTCGGCCTGGATCAGCAGGGGATCGCCTTCCATCAGCCCGAGCGGCCCCAGTCCCTGCGCACCCATGAACATGCGCCGCGCATAGAAATTGCGCGTCACATCATTGTCGAAGGGCGACAGGATGATGTTCTGCTCGCGGTAGATCGTGCCGCCCGACAGCATCACCGTGTTCTTCGAATGCTTGAGCAGGTGCTCGGCAATCGGGAACGAGTTGGTGAAGATCGGCATGCGCCGGTTGGTCAGGAAGTGCACCATCTGGAAGGTGGTCGTGCCGCCATTGATGATGATCGGCTCGCCATCCTTGCACAGCTCCACCGCCTCGCGGGCGATCGCCCGCTTCTTGGAAGCATTGAGTGTTTCGTTGACGCTGAAAGGGCGGCCGGCAAGTCCGACGAACTGCGGCGGGGTGATCGCTTCGGCACCACCGCGCACGCGGCGCAGGCGCTTTTGGACGTGCAGGGCCGCGATATCGCGCCGGATCGTCGCCTCGGACGAAGAGGTCAGGTCGACCAGTTCCTGCACCGTCACCACAGGCTTTTCCTGGACGGCGGACAGAATGATCCGGTGGCGTTCTTTTTCGTGCATGGTTCCTCCCTGCATGGTCATTAACTCATTCCAACCGAGCAGTGTCAATCATTTCCAATCAAATATTTTCATTGTGCAGTGCAATATGATTGATATTGATCGTTTATGATTGACACGTCGCGGTTGGCCGTGTGATTTTGACACCTGTCACGCACCGCTGTCTCGTGTGCACCGGGAGGAACAGACCATGCTTGAAACGCGCTCCAGCTCGCGCCTCGCCAATCTTTGGGACGACGCAAAAGCCGCCGCCATGAGCGAACCGCAGCGTCTGCTCTACCGCTCCAATCTGCTCGGCTCAGACAAGCGCATCACCAATTTTGGCGGAGGCAACACCTCCGCCAAGGTCATGGAA
>NZ_JBFUKO010000879.1:0-1733 GCF_056400805.1 Aminobacter sp. P4_H6_2 | reverse complement strand
GCCGCCAAGCGGTTGTCGATATCGGCGCATGACGGCTTCACCCGCGCGATCTGGCCCGTGCACACGCCCTTCGATGGCGATTTGGTGTTTGCGCTGGCGACCGGCACAAGCGGGATAACGGTGGACCAGGGCGACGTCGTCGACTTCTTCGCCGCTGCCGCCTCGACAATGGCTCGGGCAATCGCACGTGGGGTGCATGAGGCAACCGCTGYTGTCGGCGATATCATGCCAGTGTGGTCGGCRCGCAAGGGATGACCCAAAACCCTTTATTGACGGTATCTTAGCGCTTTCGCCTGAAAAACTGATTCAACCGGGAACGAGAGGGATTGCCGTGAATTCGATCAAGCTTCTTTGCCTCGCTGGCCTGTCGCTGTTTGCCGCATCGCAGCTTGCCCATGCCGGCGACGCGGCCGACCTCAACGTCCTGGGTTTCAGCGCCGACGGCAAGATCTTCGCCTTCGAGGAATACGGCATCCAGGACGGTTCGGGCTTTGCCTATGCGAACCGCTTCTACATCGACACCGCAACCGACACGTTCCGGCCCAACACGCCGGTGCGCGTGCAGTTGGAAGACGAGAACGTCGGCCTGCAGGCGGCGCGCGACGAGGCGCGGGCGCGCGGCGAAAAGGCCCTCAAGGATGAGGTGCTGGCCGCCAATCGCGGCCGTCTCGTAGGCTTCAACGCGGTGACCGAGATCAGCGCCGATCCGCACAAGATCGTGGTCAATCCGCGCCCGGTGTTTCCACCGATCGACCCGCAGCTCGAATTCCGGCTCGAAGAAATTTCGCTCGGCGAAATCGAGCGCTGCCCCGGCATCGGCCCGGTCAAGGGTTTCAAGCTGGTCCATGTCGGCGACGGTGGCAAAACCGATGTGCTGCAGGAAGACAAGGATGTGCCGCTGAGCCGCGGCTGCCCGACCGGCTACCGCATCGGCGGGGTGCAGACCTTCTTCGGCGAAGGCGGGGCGATGACCTATGCCGTGCTGATCACCGTCATCCGCCACGGCTTCGAAGGCCCCGATCACCGCTGGCTAGCGGTGACAGGCCGGACGTGAACGACGACGCGTCGATGACCGTTGGCACAAGCCTGCCGGAAAGCTCGAAAGCGCCGCGCGCCAGCGCGAGGCTGCGCCAGGCACTGCCCTCATTGCGCCTGGCAATTGCCGGCTCCGTCGTCTGGGGTCTTGCTATGGGAGCGAGCGCGCTCGTGACGCTGTTGCTCGATCGTTGGGAAACACCTGTGGGTGTTCGCATCGTCGTGCTGCTGTTTGCGCTCGGCGGCGCTGCCGCCTTTCCGATCGGCTGGACCCTGGCGCGGCTGCTCTCGCGTGGACGCCGGCCCGAGGCGGCCTTCGCCGCCGCTTTCGTTTCGCTCGGCGTGGCGACCATCGGCCTGACGGCCTTTTTCTACGCGCTGCAATATCGCAGTTACTATGCCGAATGGCATGCCGCGCCGTTCACCATCACCTGGGTGTTCCAGTTCGTCTTCACCGGGCTTGTCGCGCTCTATCAATTCGCCGTTTTGGGCCTCCGGCTCTATTTTCCCGGCGGATTCGTTGCCCTTTTCACTGCTGCACTGTGGTTTGCCGCCCGTTCGCGTTGAGCATTGCGCCTAGCTCTGTTAGGGGAGCCGCAACGAAACCGAAGCTGGACACCCCGCCATGATCCCTCGCTATTCCCGGCCCGAGATGGTCGACATCTGGTCTCCCGAAACCCGGTTCCGCATCTGGTTCG
>NZ_JBFUKO010000878.1:0-1734 GCF_056400805.1 Aminobacter sp. P4_H6_2 | reverse complement strand
TGCCAATGGCAGCGGTTGACGAGGTGTCCGGAACGATCCTGTCGCCTGTAGATCGGCCTTATGGCGAGGTTTCGAAGGGCTTCACCCATTTCCGCGATAACGATGTGATCTTCGCCAAAATCACGCCTTCGATGGAAAACGGGAAATCAGCGGTTGCGCGAGCGCTCACGAACAGGACAGGCATGGGGTCCACTGAATTTCATGTATTCCGAAGCAATGGGGCTATCGAGCCGGATTATCTCTGGCGCTTTGTCCGGCAAAAGTCTTTTCGTGAAAATGCCCAGGCCGTGATGTCCGGAGCGGTAGGCCAGCAACGTGTTCCTGCTGACTACCTCAAGGATCATCTGATCCCTCTTCCACCACTCCCCGAACAGCTGCGGATGGTGGCGAAGGTGGAAGCGCTGACCACGCGCACCGCTCGCGCCCGCAAAGAGCTTGACCGCATCCCCACCCTCATCGCCCGCTACAAACAACGCCTTCTCGCGCTGGCCTTTTCGGGGGAATTGACGGCAGGGTGGAGGGCCGATCACGGGCACAGAGAGCCTGTGCCCACAACAGTCGAGGACCTTTCGGAAGGGCTTCGCTATGGCACTGCCAAAAAAAGTTACGCCGAACCGAATGGCGTAGCCGTTCTTAGAATCCCCAACGTCGCTTCAGGGCGGATCAGCCTCGACGATCTGAAATATTCGGATCTTGATCCCAAAGAGTTTTCAAAACTTCGCCTCAACGAAGGCGATATTCTCGTGGTGCGGTCGAACGGAAGCGTTGATCTGGTTGGACGGCCCGCCCTCGTAACGGGTGATGCAATTGGCCTTGCCTATGCAGGATACCTTATTCGCATCCGTCCGAGGCATGACGTTGTCATGCCGAAGTTTCTTACCCTGATGCTCGAAGCACCTGCAATCAGGAGCATAATTGAATCGGGAGCGCGCTCGACGAGCGGCGTAAACAATGTGAATGCCACTGAACTTGGCGCATTGACCATCCCGCTGTTTGATATTCAAGAACAAGCTCAAATCGTCCGCCGCATCGAGTCCGCCTTTGGCTGGCTCGACCGCATGGCTGCCGACCATGCCGCCGCCGCTCGACTCCTCCCAAGACTCGATGCCGCCATCCTCGCCAAAGCCTTCCGCGGCGAACTCGTCCCCCAGGACCCGAACGACGAACCCGCCAGCGTGCTGCTGGAGCGGATTAAGGCAGAGCGTGCCGCTGAGCCGAAGGCGAAGCGCACCAAACAAGCACACAAGACAAGGCTCCCGAAGGATTTGCAGACCATGGCCAAAAACCTCGAACAAGTTCTCGCCGAAGCTAGAGATTGGGTTTCTGCGCAGGATGCCTTCCAACAATGCGGAATGGGCGGTGCTGCGACTACGGACGAGATCGAGAAAATCTATGCAGAGCTGCGCAAGCTCGACAAGGCTGGCAGGATTGAGGCTGAACCAGTCAATGACGATCAAGGGCGGAAGCTGCACGACCGGCTACGTCTGAAGGTCATGTGAACGATGCGCCTTGACAAGATCACGATCGGCAGTGCGAAGGACAGCCCGACCCATTGCTTTAAGAACCTGAAAGACGTCACCGTAGACTTCGATCAAAAACACTGGATTACGGTGGTAATCGGCTGGAATGGCACCGGGAAATCCAATGTTCTTGAAGCCTTGGCTGTCTTGTTCCGTGATCTGATTCAGGATGAACGCAAGCCTACGTTCGCCTACAATTTGACCTACCGTATGG
>NZ_JBFUKO010000877.1:0-1736 GCF_056400805.1 Aminobacter sp. P4_H6_2 | reverse complement strand
GCGGCGATGGGACCCTACACATCAACATCGATGCGGACCCTGACAGGGACAGGGAAGCGCTGATAATCCATGTCGCATCCGACGTTGAAGCGAGAGGCGTGAGAACACTAACGCCGTTTATTGATGGCGAGCCAGAAACATCTCCGCTGCGAGGGAAAAAGGTGACCCTCAAGGCGTTCTTCGACGCAGGAGCGCGACACCTGCCACGATTTGTTTTCGCTTATTACTCGGGCCAAAGTGACCGCCTCTATGAGGTGTTCAAGCCATATCTGGAGACCTTTGACAGGCAGCTTCGGCAGGGCAAAAACCCCGGCTTGAAACGGCTCTTCTATGCGTTGCCAGTCCATAGCCAATTTGTCTTGTTGGCGTTCCTGATCCAGCAGTCAAATGAGGTTCGAGAATTCCTCGCCGATCATCTCGGCATTGATCCAGACGAGGGTATAGAATCCGTCCTGTTCGTCCTTCGTCAGCCACCGTGGAAGTCCAAAGAAGGTGACCCAAGATTTTGGTACGCAAAGGGCGTTGTCGCGGATTTCTTGAGCCGACTTCAGGATATTGCCCTTGCTCCGATTGAAACGAGCCGCCGCGTGGACGTGTCGCTGTGGAGCAAAGAAACCCTTCAGTTCAAGTATCTCTACGTCAAGGATATTGAATCCCTGCGCGAGCTCGTCGGCGCACAGCGCCCAGCTGAGTTCTTCCGGGACATGGAAAGCACCCACGTCTCGCAACTTATCGAAGAAGTGCGCATACGCGTGCGCCTCAAGAAAAACGACGGGACTGTAACATTCCGAGAGCTGAGCGAAGGAGAGCAGCAGCTGTTGACTGTGCTTGGCTTGCTGAGGTTCACGGCCGAAAGTGAAAGCCTCTTCCTGCTTGACGAGCCTGACACGCACCTCAACCCGCGCTGGGCGGTCGATTACCTCAGCTATCTTCGTAGGTTCGCCGGACAAAATGACGGTGACCGTGAGAACAGCCACATCCTGATCACAACACATAATCCGTTGGCAATCGCCGAACTCGCCAAAGAGCAGGTGCAGATCCTATATCGGACGCCGGAATCAAAAGTATTGTCAGAAAATCCGGCGCTCGATCCAAAGGGGATGGGCTTCGCGAATATTGTCACCAGCGACATGTTTGGTTTGGGCACAAGTCTCGATCAGCAGACCAATGATGACCTGGTCGAATTGCATAACTTGTCTGCCAAGACTGATTTAACTGATCAGGAGCGGACCCGGATCGCAGAATTGCGGAAAGGACTTGAAGGCTTGGACTTTAATTTTGCGATGCGAGACAGGCTTGAGCAGGAGTTTCTTCGAGCTCGGTTTGACCTGGCAAACGATGGAGAAATGAACGGCGCAATCGTAACTCCGGAGAACAAGGAAAGAGCGCTACAGGCTCTGGTCGTCAGCCTGCTCTCAGATTTGCAGCAGGAACGCCCTTGAGGTTCATTGCCGTCGCACTCCCTCCAAATTTGCCGAAGAAGTGGTCCAAAGTTTACGCTGGCCGAACGACTGCGCTTGCGGGCAAAGCCACCCAGCAGCTGCGCGCCGAATATTTGAATAAGACTACAAGCTGGGGCCGCTTGAAATCGTGGCTGTCGAATTTGAGCTATGAGAAGTGCTGGTATTGCGAAGGTAAGAGTCCTCGGTCGCCTTTCGACGTGGATCACTTCCGGCCGAAACTTGGGGTCACTGTCGATGGCCATCCCCTTCCCGGGGGGTTCGGCTATTATTGGC
>NZ_JBFUKO010000876.1:0-1742 GCF_056400805.1 Aminobacter sp. P4_H6_2 | reverse complement strand
CTCTCCGCGCGGCGTCATCAAAGCCTCTGCCGACGGCAAGGTCGAAGATACCGGCCCGCTGACCAAGAAGCGCATGGAGACGATCGACGACGAGACGACCGCTGCTGCTATCGACTTCATGGATCGCCAGGCCAAGGCCAAGAAGCCTTTCTTCACCTGGATGAACACGACGCGCATGCATCTCTTCACCCATGTCCGCGAGTCCATGCGCGGCCAGAGCGGCATGCCCGGAAACGAATATGCCGACGGTATGGTCGAGCATGACGGCGACGTCGGCAAGCTCCTGAAGGCGCTCGATGACTTGGGCATCACCGACAACACCATCGTCGTCTACGCCACCGACAACGGCCCGAACCAGTTCTCCTGGCCGGATGCGGCAACGACGCCGTTCCGCAGCGAAAAGGACACCAACTGGGAAGGCGCGTTTCGTGTACCGGCAATGGTCCGCTGGCCGGGGCACATCCAGCCGGGGCAGGTCTCGAACGGAATGGTTTCCGGCCTTGACTGGTTCCCGACCCTGCTTGCGGCCGCCGGCGATCCGGAGGTCAAAGATCGCCTGCTGAAGGGATGGAAACCTGAGGGGAGTCAGACCACCTTCACGAACCATCTCGATGGCTACAACCAGCTCGACTACCTCACCGGTAAAGCTCCGAAGAGCGCGCGCAGCGACTTCTACTACTTCGATGACGATGGCAATCTCGTTGCCACGCGTTACGATGACTGGAAGGTGGTCTTCCATGAGCAGCGGACACCGGGCGGGTTCGGCGTCTGGCAGGACCCGCTGACAGTTCTGCGCCTGCCCAAACTATTCAACCTGCGTATGGATCCCTACGAGCGGGCAGATATCGTCTCCGACCAGTACAATGATTGGCTGGTCAGGAACGACTATCTCCTCGTAAAGGGGCAATTGCAGGGAGCCGCCTTCCTCGAAACCTTCGTGAAGTACCCGCCCAGCCAGCGCGTTGCCAGCTTCAACATCGAGGGCGTTCGCGACGAGGTGAACAAGGCGATCGACAAGTCATTCAAGGATCGCGGCATTGAGAAATAATCGAACCATCGATCAGCTCTAGCTCGCTTTCAAAGCAACACGGGCGCACCAYCATCGGTGCGTCCGGAGACGAAATACGGGGCTCGCATGACCGCACACGACGACATTGTCGACCTCGGCAAACGTATCGGCCAGTCAATCATCGGCCAGGATGCCATGATCGAGCGCCTGCTGCTCGGCCTTTTGAGCGATGGCCACCTTCTGGTCGAAGGCCTGCCCGGCCTTGCCAAGACCCGCGCCATCAAGAGCCTGGCAAAAAACCTCGACGCCAAGCTGTCGCGCGTCCAGTTCACGCCCGACCTTTTGCCCTCCGACATCACCGGCTCGGAAGTCTATTTCAGCGAGGGCGGCAAGGGCGAATTCAAGTTCCAGGAAGGGCCGATCTTCGCCAATCTGATCCTCGCCGACGAGATCAACCGCGCCCCCGCCAAGGTGCAGTCGGCGCTCCTGGAGGCGATGGAGGAGCGGCAGGTCACGGTCGGCGGCGACAGCCATCCATTGCCTGAACTGTTTCTCGTCATGGCGACGCAGAACCCGATCGAGCAGGAGGGCACCTATCCGCTGCCCGAAGCACAGCTCGACCGTTTCCTCATGCATGTGCGGGTCGACTATCCCGCCCGCGAGGCCGAAGCCCAGATCATGCGGCTGGTGCGCAGCGAAGAGGATGGCAGCGCCAAACCCGCAGCCAAGCAAG
>NZ_JBFUKO010000875.1:0-1742 GCF_056400805.1 Aminobacter sp. P4_H6_2 | reverse complement strand
GGGCAACCCGCCGTTTCGAAGTTCTGTGCAGTGCAACATTTGTTAGCACCTGCTCGGCAAGCTGCGACAGCGTGCTCGGCTTGCTGACTTCCAGGCCGACCAATATAATGGCACGACGTTCCTCGGATTGACCGGCCATCAATACGTCTGTGCCAAGGTAGATGTGGGAAATGGGCGCTAGCGGAAGCTTGCGAGGGCTAGGGGCATGGCAAGTAAACTCACGACGAATCTGACGCCGCTGCTCCAGGCAGGCGGTCAACCGCAATGACCTTGCCCAAGTTTATCCTCGGTCTGGCGATTGTGATCGTGATCGTTGCGCTGTGGTCTTATCTGGATGCTGCCAGCTGGAGCATGATCTTCCTGCGCATCGTCATCTGCGCCGTGATTCTGCAGGTCGGATACTTTCTGGCAGTCCTTGCGATGGTGCTTCGCAGCGCGCCTAAACCTCTCGAAAGCCGGGATGGCGCGAAGGCTGCAGCAGAGGCCGGCACGATCGTGCCGGCCGACGACCTGACGCCCAAAGGCAGCGCTCACTGAGCACATTGGACCTTGGCGGAATCACGCGCCACCTCCTCCACAACCATCGCTGCTAGCTAATCGTTGCCCGAGCTGACGCGGGTACTTTGCATTGCGCTTGTTGCGAAAATCGGGGCACCGCGATGTGATCACCGGGATCTGGCTGCACGCCTTGGTGAGCTGGGGGTGACCCGACCTGGAGCGTTCTTCCGCGAGCCGGGACGTGAATCGCCGTAACAAAAGTTGGGGTTCCCATGTTCGCAGGTGCAATATAGCTCTGGCCGGGGCGGGACTGTGACGGAAAGGCAACCGACGTGAGCGGAACCGACGTCTGTGTCATCATTGCCGCGCACAACGCGGCGGAGACGATTGCGACTTCTATTGCCTCGGCGCTGCGTGAGCCCGAAGTGGCTGAGGTCGTGGTCGTGGACGATGCCTCGACCGATGCGACCGAAGCGGTGGCGCGCGCCGCCGGGGATGGCAGTGGTCGGCTTTTGGTGCTGAGGCTCGAAGTCAATCGCGGCCCCTCATCCGCACGCAACCTGGCCATAAGGCAGTCGAAGGCGCCGTTGATAAGCATCCTCGACGCAGATGATTTTTTCCTGCCGGGCAGGTTCAACAAGCTATTGAGCGGCTCCGACTGGGACATGATCGCCGACAACATCGTCTTTGTTCAAACGAACTCTGCCCGAGACGTTCTCTCGGGCAAGGTGCCAAGCTTCGTGTCTGCTCCAGAGTTCCTGGACCCGGTGCAGTTCATCAAGGGCAACATCTCTCGGCGCGGCGCCCAGCGCGGCGAACTCGGCTTCCTCAAGCCCGTGATCCGGCGCGCGACGCTTGAGGAACATGGCCTCAGCTACGATGAATCGCTGCGCCTGGGCGAAGACTACGCGCTCTATGCCAGGGCGATGCTGCATGGCGCGCGCTTCAAGCTGATCCGGTCCTGTGGCTACGGCGCGGTCGTGCGGCCGCAATCGCTCAGTGGCCGACATCGCACTGAAGATTTGCGACGGCTCGCCGACACAGATCTTTCGCTTCTGGGCAATCCAGAAATCGCGGCTGAGTTCAAACCGGTGCTACGCCGGCACGAGCGCCATGTCAGGGACAAGTATCGCCTGCGTCGCTTCCTCGACCTCAAGGCGGCCAGCGGGCTCGCCGACGCAGCGACGTTTGCTCTTCGCTCTCCGGCGAATTTTGCCGGTGTCGTGGGTGGTGTGGTCATGGAC
>NZ_JBFUKO010000874.1:0-1743 GCF_056400805.1 Aminobacter sp. P4_H6_2 | reverse complement strand
GACCGGACGTGGAAGGCCGACGTGCTGATCCAGCATGGCAAGATCGTCGCTATCGGCGAGAACCTGCATGCCGATCACGAATTCGACGCCACCGGCTGCTACATCATGCCGGGCGGCATCGACCCGCACACACATCTCGAAATGCCCTTCATGGGCACTTATTCGGCCGACGACTTCGAGACCGGCACGCGCGCGGCCTTGTCGGGCGGAACGACCATGGTCGTAGATTTCTGCCTGCCTGCGCCGGGTCAGTCGCTGCTCGAAGCGCTGCAGATGTGGGACAACAAGACCTCCAAGGCCTGTTCCGACTACTCCTTCCACATGGCCATCACCTGGTGGGGCGAGCAGGTGTTCAACGAGATGGCCCAGGTCGTCGACAAGGGCATCACCTCGTTCAAGCACTTCATGGCCTACAAGGGCGCGCTGATGGTCGACGACGACGAGATGTACTCGTCGTTCCAACGCTGCGCCGAACTGGGCGCCTTGCCGCTTGTCCATGCCGAAAACGGCGACGTCGTTGCCCAGCTTTCGGCCAAGCTGCTTGCCGCCGGCAATAACGGGCCAGAGGCACATGCCTATTCGCGCCCGCCGGAAGTCGAAGGCGAGGCGACCAACCGCGCCATCATGATCGCCGACATGGTGGGTTCCCCGCTCTATGTCGTGCACACCTCGTGCGAGCAGGCGCATGAGGCGATCCGCCGGGCCAGGCAGAAAGGCATGCGCGTTTATGGCGAGCCGCTGATCCAGCATCTGGTGCTCGACGAGACCGAGTATTTCAACAAGGATTGGGACCATGCGGCGCGCCGGGTGATGAGCCCACCCTTCCGCAACAAGCTGCACCAGGATTCGCTGTGGGCCGGCCTGCAGGCGGGTTCGCTGCAGGTGGTGGCGACAGACCATTGCTCGTTCACCACTGAGCAGAAGCGCACCGGCGTCGGCAACTTCACCAAGATCCCCAACGGCACCGGCGGGCTCGAAGACCGCATGCCGGTGCTGTGGAGCAAGGGCGTCAACACGGGCCGGCTGACGATGAACGAGTTCGTCGCGGTGACCTCGACCAACATCGCCAAGATCCTCAACATGTACCCCAAGAAGGGTGCGATCGTTGAGGGCGCTGATGCCGACATCGTGGTGTGGGATCCCAAGCGCAAGAAGACGATCGCGGCGAAAACCCAGCAGTCGATCATCGACTACAACGTCTTCGAGGGCATCGAGGTGACCGGCCTGCCGCGCTTCGTGTTCACACGCGGCGAGCTCGCCATCCAGGAGGCCGAGGTAAAGGCCCAGCCCGGCCACGGCGAATTCGTGGCGCGCGAGCCGCACGCACCCGTCAACCGCGCGCTGTCGAAGTGGAAAGAGATCACCGCCCCGCGCAAGGTCGAGCGAACAGGCATCCCGGCGACGGGGGTCTGAGCATGCACTCGTTGCGCCATTTCTTCAAAAGATGACGCAACGCTGCGCGGGAGCCTTTGTGATGCAACCGGAAACAGCTCAGCTCGAGAAGCGAACAAGCAAGTATTTTTCCATCGGGGCTCTCGTTGGAAGTGTGTTCGCCGGGTTGTGGGCTGGTGGTGGGGTGTTTTTGGTCTTTCGAGAACTGTTGGACGGAAATTCGGGAGCGGAACTTTCAAAATTTCCGATGGTTGTGGCCGGCGCCTTGTTCTGGAGCCTACTGGCAGCGTTGATTGCGGGACTCCCGGTCACCGTAGCCGTCGCGGGTGTGATCTTCCCGTTGGCTAGGCT
>NZ_JBFUKO010000873.1:0-1748 GCF_056400805.1 Aminobacter sp. P4_H6_2 | reverse complement strand
GGGCCAAGGTGGCCGAGGCCGACGAGGCGTTTCACATCGCCATCGTCACCTTGTCCAAGAACGGGCGGATGCTCAACGCGCTGGAAGGCGTCAACTCGCTGATCCGCTTCTTTCGCCGCATCGATCTCGAGAGCAACCGCCGCCGCGGCGGCACCTATGACGAGCACGCGGCGATCATCGACTGCCTCAGGCGCCGCGACGGCGAGGCCGGTGGCGAGCTCATCGAACGCCACATCACGTTAAGCTCCGCGCATGCGGTCGAGGTGACCAAGGAAGGGCTGGCGCGGATCTTCTWCGGTCGGCCCGAGTAGCTTTCCGCAACTTGCATCTGTCGCCGCGAAGCGCAGGAAATGCGCGGCGCGGCATCGAGACTTGCTTGGCGTATTCATCAAAATGCCGTAGTGGGAGGCTCATAAGGCAATTCAGCCCCAGCCGTCGGACCTTTGCGCCAATACGAGATGCAGCAAACCAAGGCACATAGAAAGCCTGCTCCCGGCATTTTGACGGTCGCATTTCTATGCCTGGCCGTGGCTTTTGCCATGGTTTGCAGCCCGTTGGCCGATGGCATGGCTGTCGCGTCCGAAATGGCCAAGCCGAGTTCCGGGGGCATGGACGTCCGCGAGCGGCATAGCGCTCCGGCCATTCCCGAGCGCTCATTTGTCGTCGTCGATTGGCGCAGCGTCAAAGCAGCACCCCTTCACGATGACGGCAATTCGGCCTTGTTGCCGCGTAGCATCGAAGTTCCAGAAGYGGTCTTCGACAAGCCGCGAAATGAACTGGTTCTCCAGCTCGTTTTCCGCCCCTCAGGGCCAGGCTACACAGCCCGCGCGCCCCCGGCATTTTCCTGAACTTTTTGAATGGCGCAGGCCCCAGGGTCTCGTGCCGCCCGGACTAACAACCATCTTTCGCGCGCCATGACGCCGCGGTGATGGTTTTTGCAGGATCAGATATATGCGGACCTCCCGATGGGTGGTGGTGACATACACCATCATCATTTTGGCCGGCATCATTGCCGCGCTTCCCAATGTTCTTACGGCTAATCAACTGGCGGCCTTGCCGAACTGGTTCCCGAAAAAGCAGGTCACGCTCGGCCTCGACCTCCAGGGCGGTTCGCATCTGGTGCTTGAAGTCGATGCGGCGGCCTTGAAGACCGACCGTTTGCGCTCTTTGCTCGACGACGTCCGCGGCGCCCTGCGCAAGGAGCGTGTCAACGCGTCGTCGGCCCGGCTCGCAGGCGATGCCATCGTCGTCAACATTGCCGACGATGGCCAGCGTGCGAAAGCCCTGGCCACGCTGCAATCGCTGGCTGTTCCCGTCAGTGGCCTTGGTCTCGGCGCAGGCAAGCCCGACATTGAGGTCACGACAGCCGACAAGCAGATCAAGGTCGTACTGACCGAGGCTGGCCAGCGCGACAAGCTCGATGCAGCGCTGCAGCAGAGCCTCGAGATCGTGCGCCAGCGCGTCGACCAGGTCGGCGTCGCCGAACCAACAATCCAGCGTGTCGGCAGCGACCGCATGCTCGTGCAGCTCCCGGGCCTGCAAGACCCGACCCGGTTGCGCGAACTGCTCGGCAGCACCGCCAAGATGACGTTCCACATGGTGGCCAACGTCGCCAATGGCGAACCGTTGCCGCGCGGCGTTACCATGATGCCCGACGCCAAGTCCGGCGCGCAATATCCTGTCGAGGACCGCGTCGCGCTCGATGGTGCACGCCTCACCGATGCTCGCGCCGGCTTTGACCAGCGCAC
>NZ_JBFUKO010000872.1:0-1750 GCF_056400805.1 Aminobacter sp. P4_H6_2 | reverse complement strand
GGGCGGCGACGGTGGGCATGCGTTGAGCGGCGCCTGGGCTGACGGCTATGGCGGCGGCGCTGTGGGCGGCCTCGCACTGGGTGGAGCCGGCGGCTTCGGCGGCGCAGGCGGTATTGCCATGGGCGGCGCTGGCGGCGCTGGCGGCGACGGTGGCACGTGGGGTTCGGGCAATGGCGATGACGGTTATGTCACCGGCTCGAGCTCGGCGCATTCCGACGCCACGATCGACACCAGTGCCTTCAACCAGCAGATCGTGATGGGCGCCAACCTGCAAGGCAACACGGTCGACATGACCGTGGTGGGTGGCGACTACCATCACACGCTGGCAGGCGAAGACGGCACCGACCACAGCACACTGTAGCCAGCGGCGACACGTTCGGCCTCGTCAATACGAGGCCAAGCAAGCTGGACTGCGCGGAGCCCCCGCGCAGTCCTTCCCGGCCGGTGGAGCCCCTATATCAGCCTCACCGCGCCTGAACTCCGGGCGGAGGCGATATCATGTATTCCGCATATTTCGGCAAGGTCACCGAGGCGATTGTCCATTTCGCCGGTTTGTTCGCAACAGCCGACGAAGAAGCACGCATCAAGCAGGCCTACGACGAATTCCGGGCCGCGCATAAGGCAGACGAAAAACTGCCCGATCACCCGACCTACACCATCAAGATTGATGCCTCCCACAAACTGGAGGATTTCGATCCATACGTGCCATATCAGCCTGCGAAGCCTGGCATCGAAATGGCGTCAGTGCTGCCATATGTCCATTTGGCACCGATGGATATTCCCATACCTGCTGGCACGTTCCTTTCCCCGCCGGACCATGATTTTTCTCAAATATCGATTCACGGATGGTCAATTGGCCACCAGTCGATGGACGTCCACCTGCCGGTGCTCGACCCGCCAGGTTCTCTGGCGATCGTCATCAACCAGGAGATTCGTCTCAACGACAACGATTATGTCAGCGTCGGTGGCAGCGGGTTGAAATTCACGCCGCCTCCGGTCGACGACAGCCAGATGGAAGCGCTGCACCAGGCAGCGTCCAACATCAACCCGATCGACGATCTGACGCTTCCAGGCTCCACCCAGGACATGGCGCTGTTCGTCACCACGGCGGCCGCACGGCTGGACAGCTTCAGCGCCGACGGTCATGGCGACGCGGAGATTTTCACGACAAAGGGCACGACCATCGAGGGCACCTATGTCAACGGCCAGCTCATCGACGAGGCCGACACGCCCAAGATGGAAGACTACGTCGACTATCTCAAGAACAAAGACACTACGGAAGAAGGCCCCAACGGCCCGCTCAACATGAGTGTGGCCCCCGACTCCAGCCAGTTCATGCATGGTTGGGGCGACGGAGCGATCAACCCGAGCGTCAACATCTCGACCGGTGACAATACCGTCATCAATTCCGCCGTGGTGGTCAACGACTGGGCTTCCGCCAGCGTCATGGCAGTCATCGGCGATCACGTCTCGGTCAACGCGATCGTCCAGATCAACGCCACATGCGACATCGACAGCATTGGTGCAGCCGTCAGTGGCTGGCCTTTCGACCCCGGTCAGGCTGCAGCGGATGAGAGCTTCAACATCGCGATGTTCAAGCACATCGACCCGACTGCCGATCAGGCACCGGCCGAAGCTGCCACGGAATTCCCCTCCTATTATGTGGTAACTCAGATCACTGGTGATCTGATCATGATGAACTGGATCAACCAGTTCAGCTTCGTGACCGACAACGACATCGTCCTTGCGG
>NZ_JBFUKO010000871.1:0-1756 GCF_056400805.1 Aminobacter sp. P4_H6_2 | reverse complement strand
AAGCCGACGTGCGCGACGCCTCGGCCGCGAAGTAGGCAGCTCTCCGCAGTATGGGAAGGCGTTCAAGGCGCCTTCCCACCTCTTTCCCAATTGCTGAGAGGCTGGCATGGCTGAGGCCGTCACGCGGCAACCGCTTTCCGCGGGTGTCAAAAAAATACTGGCCGATCCCTGGTTGTTCGGCATCTTCGTCCTTCTGACGATCACGGTGCTGATTTTCGGCATCCTCCCCATCTTGAGCGTTCTGAGCCTGGCGCTATCGGGCGGCGAGGGCGACGTGTTCGGCACAATTGTCGACCGTCTGACATCGCCTCTCGTCCTCAGGGCCTTCGGCAATACGCTGATGCTGGGGGCGACCTCGGCCGTGGTGGCCACGCTGGTCGGGTTTGTCCTCGCCTTCGCGATGACGCGCACGAATATGTGGGGCAAGCGCGCGGTGCATCTGATCGCGCTGCTGCCAGTGATCTCGCCGCCATTCGTCATTGCGCTGGCAATGATCCTGCTGTTTGGCCGTTCGGGGCTTGTTACGCGAGAGCTGCTTGGCATTCGCAATAGCAACATTTACGGCTTTCATAGCCTCGTCTTTATCCAGGCACTGGCGTTCACGCCGATCGCCTATCTCAACATCCGCGGCATGCTGCAGGCGATGGACAGTGCGCTGGAAGACGCTGCCGCCATGTTGCGCGCATCGCAATGGACCATCTTTCGCCGTATCACATTGCCGCTGGCGATGCCGGCGATCCTCAGCTCAATGCTGCTGGTGTTTGTGAAGTCGATAGAGGATTTCGGCAACCCACTAGTCATTGGCGGCAACTTCAACACCTTGGCAGTCGAGGCCTATTCCCAGCTGATCGGCTATTTCAACCTTCAGGCGGGTGCACTGCTGGCTAGTGTCCTGCTGGTGCCGTCGCTGTTGGCCTTCATGGTCCATCGCTATTGGGTCAGCAAGCGCAGCTATGTGACCGTCACCGGCAAGCCCGCCACCCAGACTATTCGCATCGTCCATCCAGCCATCGTCTTGCCGCTGGCGCTGGTGTGCTACTCGCTCGTCGGCGTTATCATCTTGCTCTACAGCACCATTGTTTGGGTGAGCTTTACCAAAATCCCCGGCATCGATTGGACGCTGACCTGGGAGCACTATGAAAAGATTTTGGCGACCGGGCTACAGCCGCTTTGGAATTCTCTGACGCTTGCCGCTTTTGCCACGCCGATCGTCACTATTGTCGGAGTGTTGATCGCCTATCTGTTGTCGCGCCGCAATTTTCCCGGCAGCTTCATTCTTCGCTTCGGCACGCTGCTAGCGTTCGCCGCGCCGGGTACCATCATTGGTATCGGCTATGTCTCGATGTTCAATACCGCGCCGCTGCTGCTGACAGGTACTGCCTTTATCATTGTGGCGGCCATGGTGGTGAAAACACTCCAGGTTGGCATTGAAGCAGGCACCAACCAGATCCGCCAGGTTGACCCGGCGATCGAGGAGGCCGCTTCGGTGCTCGGTGCCTCGAACGCGCGTGTTTTCACGCGGGTGACGCTGCCGCTGCTCAAGCCAGCGCTTTTTGCAGCGATGTCTTATGCGTTCACTCGTTCGCTGACGACGCTGAGCGCGATCGTCTTCCTCGTGTCGGCCAATTGGACGCTCATCACCGTGACCATCCTGAACCAGGTGGAAACGCTCAGGATGGGCCTCGCCGCCGCCTACAGCGTCATTCTCATTGCAATCGTTCTGACCGTATTGGCGGTCATGCAGCTGCTCCTCGGT
>NZ_JBFUKO010000870.1:0-1762 GCF_056400805.1 Aminobacter sp. P4_H6_2 | reverse complement strand
CGCCATAGGCGCCGAACTGTCTCGATATCGCGCAGCATGGCGGCCTTGTTGTGCGGCGGAGCGTTCTCCGGCCGCAGCACGAAATCCTCAGGCATCCAGCCAGAGGCGAAGGCGAGGCCGACGCGACCATTGCTGATGTTGTCGAGAACCGCCCACTCCTCGGCTACTCGTGCCGGGTGATGCAGCGGCAGAACGCAGGAACCGGCGCGGATCGCCAGGTTTTTCGTCACAGCAGCAACGGCGGCTCCTGTCACCGCCGGGTTCGGATAGGGACCGCCAAAGGCGTGGAAATGTCGCTCAGGTGTCCACAGCGCCTGGAAACCATGCTCGTCGGCGAACTTCGCGCCTTCCAGCAACAGCCGGTATTTTGCCGGCCCCGCTCCGTCGTCATTGCCCCAGTAAAACAGGCCGAAATCCATCGGCGCCTTGCCGCTCGCGCGGCGGCGCGCTGCAGTCGGTGCCGCGTTCTTGTGGTCATGCACGTCGCTTGCATGGATCACCACCTTGAAACCACGCGCCAGTGTCCAGAAGAGCTCCAGCACCGAGATGTCGAAGGACAGGCTGGTGACGGCTAGCCACACCGGCTGCCCGGCTTCGTCGATCGTAATGCGGTCGTCCATGCCGACGAAGAAATTCGCGACATTGCGATGCTCGACCATCACGCCTTTGGGGCGCCCGGTGGAACCCGACGTGTAGATCATGTACGCCAAGTTGGCCGAGGTGACGCCGCTCCGCGGCCGCTCGGCACTGCCTGGAACAGCGAGGATGTCCTCAATGTTCACCCGCTGGGCACCGTCAACTGCCAGTGCACCGTCGAGTGCTCGCTCGCTGAGCACCACCGGCGCCCCGCTGTCGTCGACCATCAAGGCCAGCCGCTCGGCTGGGAACATCGGATCGAGCGGCACATAGGCAGCGCCTGCCTTCTGGATGGCCAACGCGCCGATGACCAGCTCTGGCGAGCGCGAGACATGCAGGCCGACCAGCGTGTCGGGTTTCACGCCGAGCTCGATCAGGCGGTTGGCAACGCAGTTGGCCTTTTCATCGAGTTCACGGTAGGTGAGCTGCCGGTCGCGGAAAGAGACCGCAATAGCATCAGGCGTCAGCTCGGCTTGGCGTTCGATCAGCGTGTGGACGCAGACGGTGCGATCGTGATCGCGCGTGGTCTGGTTCCAGCCGAAGAGCACTCGCTGGCGTTCTTCTTCCGACATAAGCGGAAGATCTGAAACCATGCCGCCACCGACAAATTTACCTGCGAAAATGCCCAATCGGGAGAGCATGTCCGCAAGGTCGCGATCCGCGATCCGAGCACGATCGGCCAGCACGAGCATCTCATCTGCGCCGAGCACAAATGTCAGCGCCGTCCCCTGGATGAGCTTTGCCCGGGAGGGTGAAGCTGCTTCAACCAACCCAATGGTCAGGCGCGGAAGGGCCAATCCGGGAACGCGCTCCGCGAGATCGGACGCATAAGTGCCGCGCTCGCGCAGCTGCCCCAAAGCTTGGTTTGTCCGCGCGATGAAAATCTCGACCGTCTCACCATCCAAGAACTCGATGCGGAACGGCACTGATGTCGCGAAATACCCGGGAAACTGATTGTCCAGCGCGACGGTGGCGTCTGTCCCATAGGCGATGTCGAGTGAATCCTGGCCGGAGAAGCGCGCCAGAAAGGCCGCAACGGTGGCTGCACGCGAACCTTCCTGGACCGGCATCCGCAATGGCTGCGCGATAACCTGGGGCACGCCGTCATGCGACAACGCCTTGACGT
>NZ_JBFUKO010000869.1:0-1762 GCF_056400805.1 Aminobacter sp. P4_H6_2 | reverse complement strand
GCCCTTGGCGATGTAGTTGCGGACGAACCAGATGACGAGGGCACCTGGGATGATGGTCAAGACGCCTGCGGCGGCAAGCACGCCCCAATCCATGCCCGAGGCCGAGACGGTACGCGTCATGATGGCGGCGATCGGCTTGGCGTCGGTGGTGGTCAGCGTGCGGGCGATCAACAGCTCGACCCATGAGAACATGAAGCAGAAGAAGGCCGCGACCCCGATGCCGCTCGCGATCAGCGGCACGAAGATCTTGATGAAGAAGCGCGGGAACGAATAGCCGTCGATATAGGCGGTCTCGTCGATCTCTTTCGGCACGCCCGACATGAAGCCTTCGAGGATCCACACCGCCAGCGGCACGTTGAACAGGCAGTGGGCGAGTGCTACGGCAATGTGGGTGTCGATCAGGCCGAAGGCGGAATAGAGCTGGAAAAAGGGCAGGGCGAACACCGCCGGCGGCGCCATGCGATTGGTCAAAAGCCAGAAGAACAGGTGCTTGTCGCCCAGGAACCGGTAGCGCGAGAAGGCGTAGGCCGCAGGCAGGGCCACGGAGATCGAGATCGCCGTATTCATGACCACATAGATGATCGAATTGATGTAGCCCTTGTACCAGGACGGATCGGTGAAGATCACGCCGTAGTTGCGCAGCGTCGGGTTCTGCGGCCACAGCGAGAAGGCCCCGAGGATTTCCTGGTTCGACTTGAAGCTCATATTGATCAGCCAGTAGATCGGCAGCATCAAAAAGACGATGTAGATCGTCGGCACCACCCACCAGAAGCGCGATTCCTCGCCGCGCCGCCGCATTCGCCGGGCGAGTGCTGTGTCCGGGGTGCCGTGGACAGCGCCCGCCGTCACTGGCGCACTGCGCATCAGCTTGTCCTTGTCGGCGTTTACGACAGCTTCCCTTGTGCCCCCCATCTCACTTCTCCACGTCGTAATTTGTCATCACGGTGTAGAAGACCCATGACAGCAAAAGCACGATCAGGAAGTAGATGATCGACATCGCCGCAGCCGGTCCGAGGTCGAACTGGCCGACCGCCATCTTGACGAGGTCGATCGACAGGAAGGTCGTCGAATTGCCGGGGCCGCCGCCAGTGACGACGAAGGGCTCGGTGTAGATCATGAAGGAGTCCATGAAGCGCAGCAGCACGGCGATCAAAAGCACGCGCTGCATCTTKGGCAGCTGGATGTGGCGGAACACCGCCCAGCGCGATGCGCCGTCGATCTTGGCCGCCTGGTAGAAGGCGTCGGGGATCGACACCAGACCGGCATAACAGAGCAGAACGACCAGGCTGGTCCAGTGCCAGACATCCATGATGATGACCGTCACCCAGGCGTCGAACGGGTCGTTGACGTAGTTGTAGTCGAAGCCGAGCGCGTGCAGCGTGTAGCCGAGCAGGCCGATGTCGATGCGCCCGAACACCTGCCAGATGGTGCCGACGACATTCCACGGAATGAGCAGAGGCAGTGCCATCAGCACCAGGCAGACCGGCACCCCCCAGCCTTTTCGTGGCATGTTGAGCGCGATGAAGATGCCGAGCGGGATCTGGATCGCCAGGATGATCGCCGAGAAGACCAGGTTGCGCCCCATCGCCGCCCAGAAGCGGTCGGAGTGCAACATCTCTTCGAACCACTCGGTGCCGGCCCAGAAAAACTGGTTGCCGCCGAACGTATCCTGCACCGAATAATTGACCACAGTCATCAGCGGGATGACCGCTGAAAAAGCCACCAGCACGAGCACCGGCAGCACCATGAACCAGGCCTTGTT
>NZ_JBFUKO010000868.1:0-1776 GCF_056400805.1 Aminobacter sp. P4_H6_2 | reverse complement strand
GGCTCGAGCAGTGGCGACGTCTCCGGCCAGGCGACAACGGCAACCGGCACGCTGACACATTCCTTCAACGGCGATGCGCCGGCGACTACCGATCCTATCAATTTCCTGCCCATGCAGGGAACGACGGGCATGGTGGGCACTGAGCAGGTCAGCTACAGTTGGGATGCCAATACCGACACGCTGATGGCAACCTCGGCCCGCGGTGTAGTCTTCACCGTACAGGTGGATACCGGTAACGGGAACTACGTCTTCACCTTGCTTAAGCCGGTGCTCCACGCAGCTGGCTCCGGCGAGAACGATGCTGTCATCGATCTCACCTACCGCGTGACCGACGCTCAGGCTGAGAGCGCTACCGGAAAGCTGACGATCACCATCGACGACGACACGCCAATTGCAAACAATGACAGCGATTCACTGAATATCGTAGTCGACGATCTCGACGTCGGGTCCGTCGTCGCGCGGTGGCAAATCCTAACGGGTGGCGAGGATATCGAGTACACCGACCGCGATAACGATGGTGCTGCCGATCTTGTTGAATGGGGCGACGGTGGACAGTCTGGCTACGGCTTTGTTGACGCCGCACCGGCCAATCTGGCCAATCTCCAGACCAACCAGACATTTTATCTTGGTACGTTCACCCACTACAATCAGTCGATCGACAGCGGCACGAGCATTTCGAGCGCCAAGCTGACGGTCAATTTCACCGCGATCATCAATGGCGAGCCGGTTCTGGTTGGTCCGATCGAAATCAATTTCGCGCACAACGAAACGCCGAACAACGGAACGGCCGAACAAAACCGCGACGTCATCACGATCACCACGCAGACGGCGACCGTGAACATCGACGGGCAGAACTATACTTTGGATGTACGTGGTTTCGTCGATGAGCAGAACAACATCGTCTCGACCGTGCGGACCTATGAAGGACGAAGCAACAACTACCAACTTGCGGTTCGCTTCGTCTCGTCCGACTCGACCAGCATCACGAAGACTGGCAACGTCATTGACAACGACTCTAAGGGTGCTGACGGCCCGTTGCTCGTCACCGCAATTACCCGCGTCGGCAACACCGACAATACGGCCGACGGCGCCGGCAACTTCCAGATGGCGGGCCAATACGGCACGCTGGTCATCAACAAGGATGGCACCTACACCTACACAGACGGCAGCACGCTTCCGGTGGGGGCGTCCGAAACCTTCACCTACCAGGTGACGGATGCAGATGGCGACAGCACAACCGCCAAACTATCGATTGCATTGAAAACGGTCGACGGCGACGCAAACCCACTGCATAGCGACCGCGTGCTAACCAACATCAGTGGCGGCTCGGGTACCAGCATCGTCATCTCCGAGGCAGCGTTGCTCGCCAATGACGACGCCGGATCGACCATTTCGAGTGTGACCAACCCTGCTATCGGCGGTAGCGCGACGCGCGGAGGCGGAAACGTCACCTTTACGGACGACGCAACGGCCGGCGGATCGTTCACCTACAATGGCCAGAACGGCGCGGCGCCGGACAGTGCTGTGGTGACGATCGATCGCACCCAGGCCGGCAAGAATACGCTCGACGGCACGTCGCTCGGCGAGATCCTGATTGGCCGCAACGACGCCAGCGACACGATCGATGGCAAGGGCGGAGTCGACACGATCTATGCCGGAACCGGCAATGACACGATTGTCGCCGATCAGGCGGATCGATTGATCGATGGCGGCGGCGGTACGGACACGCTGAGTGTCGGGGCCAACTTCACCAGCAGTAGCGACGCGCAGATCGTC
>NZ_JBFUKO010000867.1:0-1782 GCF_056400805.1 Aminobacter sp. P4_H6_2 | reverse complement strand
ATGTTGATGCCTGCTGCCTGATCGGCGTTGATGCCGGTGGCGGTGATTGCCTGGGTGGCGCGCAGGAGAGCGACGCCGCCGCCAGCCACGATGCCTTCTTCGACGGCAGCGCGGGTTGCGTTCAGCGCGTCATCGACGCGGTCCTTCTTTTCCTTGACTTCCACTTCGGTCGCACCGCCGACGCGGATCACGGCAACACCGCCGGCGAGCTTCGCCAGACGTTCCTGCAGCTTCTCCTTGTCGTAGTCCGACGTGGTCTCTTCGATCTGCTGCTTGATCTGGGCGACRCGGCCCTCGATCTCAGGCTTCTTGCCGGCGCCGTCGATGATGGTGGTGTTCTCCTTGGAGATCGACACCTTCTTGGCGCGGCCGAGCATGTCCAGCGTGACGTTCTCGAGCTTGATGCCRAGGTCTTCGGAGATGACCTGGCCACCGGTGAGGATGGCGATGTCTTCCAGCATGGCCTTGCGGCGATCACCGAAGCCCGGCGCCTTGACGGCAGCGATCTTCAGGCCGCCACGCAGCTTGTTGACGACCAGCGTTGCAAGAGCTTCGCCTTCGACGTCCTCGGAGATGATGACGAGCGGCTTCGAGGTCTGAACGACAGCCTCGAGGATCGGCAGCATGGCCTGCAGGTTGCCGAGCTTCTTCTCGTGGAGAAGAATGTAGGCGTCTTCCAGCTCGGCAATCATCTTGTCGGGGTTGGTGACGAAGTAGGGCGAGAGGTAGCCGCGGTCGAACTGCATGCCTTCGACGACTTCGAGTTCGGTCTCGGCGGTCTTGGCCTCCTCGACGGTGATGACGCCCTCATTGCCGACCTTCTGCATCGCTTCCGCKATCATCTGGCCGATCGAGGCTTCGCCGTTGGCCGAAATCGTGCCGACCTGGGCGACTTCCTCGGAGGTCTTGATCTTCTTGGCGCTCTTGACGAGGTGTGCGACGACTTCGCTGACAGCCAGGTCGATGCCGCGCTTCAGGTCCATCGGGTTCATGCCGGCGGCAACGGCCTTGTGGCCTTCCTGAACGATAGCCTGTGCGAGAACGGTCGCGGTCGTGGTGCCGTCGCCGGCCTTATCGTTGGTCTTCGAAGCAACTTCGCGGACCATCTGAGCGCCCATGTTCTCGAACTTGTCTTCAAGCTCGATTTCCTTGGCGACGGAAACGCCGTCCTTGGTGATGCGCGGGGCGCCGAACGACTTGTCGATGACGACGTTGCGGCCCTTGGGGCCGAGCGTGACCTTCACAGCGTCGGCGAGGATGTTGACACCGCGCAGCATGCGCTCGCGGGCGTCGCGGGAAAATACTACTTGTTTAGCAGCCATGTTTTAGCTCCTGGGCTGAATGCCCGTTACTTCTGATGTGGTTGCGAACTAATTTCGACGGTTCAGCCGATGATGCCCATAATGTCGGATTCCTTCATGATCAGAAGGTCTTCGCCATTGAGCTTCACTTCGGTGCCGGACCACTTGCCGAACAGAACGCGGTCGCCCGCCTTGACGTCCAACGCAATGATCTTGCCAGCTTCGTCGCGGGCACCGGAACCGACGGCGACGATTTCGCCTTCCTGCGGCTTTTCCTTGGCCGTATCGGGGATGATGATCCCGCCGGCGGTCTTGGACTCGGATTCGACGCGGCGAACAACCACGCGGTCATGCAGCGGGCGGAACTTCGACTTTGTCATTTGAATTTCCTCGGTGAACTGTTGAGAACGTTCCTCGGTCCGGGCTGGCCGGACTTGGTTAGCACTCACTTCAGGAGAGTGCTAACGTGCCGGTGAGATAG
>NZ_JBFUKO010000866.1:0-1783 GCF_056400805.1 Aminobacter sp. P4_H6_2 | reverse complement strand
GGTCACAACTGGGGCTTCTACAACGCGCTGCATGAACGCCCGAACCTGCTTGCCGAGGCGCAGAAGTTCGCCCGTACCGTTGCCGACGGTCCGTGGTTCGCGCACGCCATGACCAAGAAGATGCTCGATCAGGAATGGGCGATGGGCATCGACCAGCTGATCGAGTCCGAAGCGCAGGCCCAGGCGATCTGCATGGCGACTGGCGATTTCCGCCGCGCCTTCGAAGCCTTCGCCGCCAAGACTAAGCCGGAATTCAAGGGGAACTGAGCCATGGCTTCGCATTCGGCGCCGGTGGGAAATCCGACCCGCGATCACCTCGACTGGCCGTTTTTCGCCGACAGCCACCGCGCGCTCGCGGTTGAACTCGACGGCTTTGTCGCGGGCGGCGGACTTGATGGGATCGACCATGCCGACGCTTATGCGGCCTGCAAGAAGTTGGTCCCTGCACTGGGAGCTGCCGGCATCCTCAGGCATTGCGTGCCGGCGGCATTTGGCGGTGTGTCGGAGCAAATCGACAGCCGCTCGCTCTGCCTGATCCGCGAAACGCTCGCTTATGCCGACGGCCTTGCCGATTTCGCATTCGCCATGCAGGGCCTGGGTACAGGCGCCATCAGCCTGTCGGGATCGGACGAACTCAAACTGGCGATCCTGCCCAAGATCGCTCGTGGCGAGCTGATCTCGGCCTTCGCGCTGACCGAGCCGGACGCCGGCTCGGACGTCGCGGCGATGAGCACCAGCGCTGCCCGCGCCGGCAACGACTATGTGCTCGACGGCGAAAAGATCTTCATTTCCAATGGCGGCATCGCCGATGTCTATACGGTCTTCGCCCGCACCGGCGAAGCGCCGGGCACACGCGGCAYTTCGGCTTTCGTCGTCTTCGCCGACACGCCGGGCTTTTCGATCGCCGAGCGCATCGAAACGATCGCGCCGCATCCGCTCGCCCGGGTGCGCTTCGACAACTGCCGTATCCCTGCGTCGCAGCTTTTGGGCGCGCCGGGCGAAGGCTTCAAGATCGCCATGCGCACGCTCGATATCTTCCGTCCGTCGGTGGCTGCCGCAGCGCTCGGCTTCGCTCGCCGCGCGCTCGACGAAGCTGTCGCACACGCCAAGTCGCGAAAAATGTTTGGCGCGACACTGGCCGACCTGCCGACCGCGCAGAGCACGCTGGGCGAGATGGCAACGGCAATCGACGCCGCCTCGCTTTTGACCGTGCGCACCGCCTGGCGGCGCGACGTGCAGAAACTGCCGATCACCCGCGAGGCCGCCATGGCCAAGATGACGGCGACGGAAAACGCCCAGTGGGTCATCGACCAGGCGCTGCAGATGTTTGGCGGGCGCGGCGTGCGCGTCGGTGAGATCACCGAGCGGCTCTACCGCGAAATCCGCGCGCTGCGCATCTACGAGGGTGCAACAGAAGTGCAAAAGCTGATCATCGGCCGTGAGCTGATGAAGGCCGYGAAGTAGAGGGCGCAACCTTGACCTTCCGCACCAGCCGGCCGCTGCGTTTCGGGGACTGCGACCCTTCCGGGATCGCCTATTTCCCCTCCTATTTGAACATCCTCGTGGGGGTTCTGGAGGAGTTTTTCGGCTCGGTCGGCGCGCCGTGGAAAGAGCTGATCACTGAGCGACGCATCGGCACGCCAACCGTGCGGCTGGATCTCACCTTCGTCCATCCCGGCTTCCACGGCGACACGCTCGATTTCGAGCTTGCGGTTCGCCGGGTCGGCCGCTCCTCGCTTGACCTGGAGCATAAAATTTCGGCGGCAGGCACCCTGCTCTGGAG
>NZ_JBFUKO010000865.1:0-1790 GCF_056400805.1 Aminobacter sp. P4_H6_2 | reverse complement strand
GGGCATGGTATTCCGGCGCCGGATTGGCGACGGGCCTCGCCGTCGGAGCAGCAGCTGCGCGTCCATACGACTACGGCTACGGGCCATACCCTTACGGCTACGGCCAATGCGGCTATTATCCCTATCCGCCCTGCTATTGATGTGTCGGGATCTGCGCCCGGCAACGACGTTTGATCAAGCGGAGCCCAATGGACGCAGGATCAACCTTTCAACTCGGGAGATCCATCGCGCCGATGGGTGGGTAATGAGCTCAGTGGAGCGAAGCCCATCCCGCCGGCCGACCTTCTATTTATCATGCTGCAGTGGCACTATGACTGGGCGCGCGCCTATAATGGCTCCCAGCAGTGTCTGAGGGCGCCGTAAGAGCGGCCTGTCGAACCTTAGCTCGGCAGGCCGTTTCTGCGATCAGGCACCAGGATCTGCGTCCGGTAGCCGTCGTATTTGATCTAATGCGTCCTAGCATCGCCTTCAGGCGGCTTGTCGACCAGCGTCGGGATACACGGCGGGATGAATAGCCCCATGCCTCAAAGATAGGGCTGCTCGGCCATGATCGCATCCAACTTCACGCGCGATGGTCCATGGATCGTGATGAGCGTGAGCGCTTGGCCGTGGGACAAGCCATACCGCTTCGCCAATTCCGATACCTCGTACGTGCGGTGTTCTTGCGGCTGATCGAGCATCTCGAATTGCCGCTTGTCGGGATGACCAACCATGATCTTTTCCTCCCAAATAACGACACACGAAAACGCGACTGCGTCTTAGCGGGTTCCATATTAGCGCGATGTTGGACGTTGTCGAATCGCTTAGCGAGGCAGCTTCCCGGCGATATAGATGCTGTTGAGGTCGCGATTGCCGCTATCTGTCCATGCAATTGCGACGACGGTGACAAGGCACGCAAGAAAGATAAGTCCCGCGACCCCGGACTTGACGGTGTCGTTCATTGCGCCACGACACAGAGAACGCCAGGTCTGTCCGCCAAGCGCAAAGATCAGATAAAGGCTCGCAGTTGCGGCCAAGGCCATGATTGTTAGCATTGCCGGCCTCATTTCAACCAGCAGGATAGCTGAACACGGTGGGATGAAGGGCCCATGCCTCAAGGGTAGGGCCGTGCGGCCATGACCTTATCGAGCCTCGAGCGTGACCGCCCGTAGATGGAAATCATGGTTCGCGCTTGGCCGTCTGACAGGCCATATTTTTCTGCAAGGGTAGCTATCGTGTAACGATCGTCGGCGGTGGCGGTCGCATTCAAAGAGTCGATCAAGTCCAACTGCCGTGGGTCATGCTGCTGCGTCATGACGTTCTCCCAGAAATCGACGCGGAGAAACGCGCGAGGATGGGAATCGATCCATCGACAAAACTTGGCCGGCGCGTCCCGGCTGAGTCTTCCAAAGTTGCGCCGGCCTGCGGACAGATTGCCGCCGCGCGGAAATGCTATCAGCCTGGTTCTGCAGGCTCAAGAGCGCCGCGCACGCTTTGCCGCGGTTCTTTCGGGGGTGGGCGGTAGCTCGATCGATCACGAGGCGGGCTGCTGCTTGTCAGGCAGCGCCACGTCCTGATTGTTGATTGAGCACTACTCAAGACGATTGCCAAGACACAGGCTTAAGGTTTTCGCTTTTCTTCGAGCAACACCTTGCACGCCTTTATAACCTCAACAGCCTCGGTGAGCATTGCCGACACCTTCTCGGCTGGAAACAGATCGATCGCGCTTGCCATTGCGTTGAGTTCGAACACGATGTCGCCCTGGCCGACATCGTTCGCAGACGTCTCGGAATAATCGATAAGCTCTCGGT
>NZ_JBFUKO010000864.1:0-1797 GCF_056400805.1 Aminobacter sp. P4_H6_2 | reverse complement strand
ACAGAGGGCTACCTTCGCTATGTGGGCCGAGCCATTCCAGCAATAGGCGGCAAGCAACGAAGCGAGCCTTGGGAGTCATTGGATTATCTGGGCGAGGCCAAGTTCGCGGCMYCGATCGGCACCGGCAACAAGCGCGCCGTCCCAGTGCAGCCAGTGTTGCGCGTCATGGCCAAGCACCCGCGAGGCGAGGACAAGCTGCGGCATGCGACCGTCACGGAAGTCCTGGTGCCTTGAAAAATAGAAGGCCTGCCGGGAGGTCACCGGCAGGCCCATGCTGAGGCGTGTCGGAGGGGAGCACGCCTCGCGGACAGCAAAAACCACATTGCGGCATGGGTCTTGTCCAGACGGGCGCAGCTGAAAGGTTTAAGACCACGCCCAATCTGCTCCGCACGCGCGGAAACGTCGGTCGTCCAAATGTTCCCACCAACGCAGAAAAATCCCGCACCTTTCGGCAGCGGTGCACAGACGACCGAAATATCAGTCACGAAATCAGCCAACAGCCTGGCAGATGTGGCAGACCCTTTAACTTGCACTCACCCGAACGGGTCAGTTTGCTATTAGGGTACACTAAAATCGACCGAAATTACCCTCCAGTTGTAATGGCTAGTATTACAAGCCTATTCTGCTTATTAACTCCGGCTAAATTACGGGGGAACAGGGTAATGAAAAATATTCTGCGTTTGTGGGGCGGGTCAACCGCAGTCACCGTTGCGCAGGTGCATTCACGCCTGATTTTTCACGGACCAGTCGAGCGCCGGTAAGCAGAGGCGCAATTTCCGCTCGATGCTCACGTCGGTTTCATAAGCGGGTGATTTCCTCTGGCAGCAGGCCGCACAAAGCAGATCGCGGAAAACTCTGGTCCTTTCGGATGGAGCGCGGGCGGCCTAAGTGTTCTGCCCCTGTTCACGCCAACCGTTGTTCAGCGGGAAACCAACGCGACGCCCTCCTTTACAGTGGCCCTTTAAACTGAGCCTGTGTGTACTGTTTCACTTTTCCAACCAAAGTGAGCCAACGGAAGTCAAGGATCTAGAATGCCAACGAAGAACGTGCCGTATTTCAGTCAATGGGAAACGCCCGAAATGACATTGCCTGTTGTCGCAAAGGGAGCGGTTGCCTTGCTGGATGATCCGCTTTGGCGTCAATCCGGAGCGCAGACGGTTGAGGAATACGCGCATTGGGCGGTAAACCTCTGCGGCATGGCGTGCCTGAAGATGATCCTCGCAACGCGGGGCGAGAATTACCCCACGCTTGAGCTTGCCCGCGCCTGCACCCAGCGCGGCGGTTATGTCGTCAGTGAAGACGGGGCTTCCATCAAAGGGCTAATCTACGCACCGTTTGTCGAAATGGTGTCCAGCCGTTTCGGGCTGAAAGCCGAAATCATGACCGGTGTCGAGGCGACCGCCATTCCGGAGCTTCTTTCACGATGGCAGTTTTTCATGGCCTCGGTGCACCATTCCATCCGCTGGCCCGATCAGAGCCCTCCCTCAAAGGGCGGCCATCTGGTGCTAATAACGTCATCAGCCTCTCCGCAAGCTGTCCGTTTTCATAATCCATCCGGCCATGATCGAGCTAGCCAGGCAGACGCCGTTCTGCCGCTCGATGTCTTCGATCGGTTCTTCGCCGGTCGCGGGATCGCCGTGAGTTTGTAACACCACCTTCAAAGCACTCAATCGGCGGGAAGCAACGGGACGAACTCTGGCAGGCGCTGGAATATCTGCACACAGGGAAATGGGTCGCCTCAATCGGGGTCGGCAACAAAGGAGCGGTGCCGGTTCAGCCGGTCTTGCGCGTCATGGC
>NZ_JBFUKO010000863.1:0-1802 GCF_056400805.1 Aminobacter sp. P4_H6_2 | reverse complement strand
ATTTCGGCCTTAACAGCCCGGAAAACCTCGCAAAATATGGCATGACTTCCGCCCCGACTGCCGGGCCGGAGGGCGTCAAAATTGCTGGCGGTAAGGGCGAGGCCGTCACGAGCCCAATTGATCGGCGCATCGAGAAGGCCTTTGAAACACCAACCAAGTCGACGGTGTCGCTGAAGGATTTCGCCGCACCTGATAAGGATGACAAGAAGAAGTCGACACGTGAGCGCGCTGACGAATATGCGCGCCTATCGCAGCGCATCGCCGAAACGACGGCCGAAATGGTCGCCGAGACCGAAGCACAGCGTCAGCTCAATCCGCTGATCGACGACTATGGCTATGCCGCCGAAAAGGCGCGCATGGAGCGCGAGCTTCTGACTGCAGCCGAAGAAGCCGGCAAAAAAGTCACGCCGCAGCTGCGGGCCGAGATTGCGGCGCTCGCCGATCAGTATGCGACGGCCGGTGTCGAAAGCGCCAAGCTGGCAGAGAGCCAGGATGACCTTCGTTCGCGCATGGAGGACTTCAGGAGCCTCGGCAAGGACGTGGTCGGCGGGTTCATYTCAGACCTYCAGGACGGCACGGACGCGCTGGACGCTGTCGCTAACGCCCTCCGMAAAGTCGGTGCGGAATTGATCAATAGCGGTCTCGAAAGCCTCTTCGGCAAGAGCGGGAGCGGCAACTGGGTAAGCGGCTTGTTTTCCTCTTTGTTTGGCGGTGGTGGCGGTGGCTCGGACCCTTGGGGCGGCATGCGTGAAAACGGCGGGCCGGTGCAGAAGGGCAAGGCCTACGTCGTCGGCGARAAGCGWCCCGAACTGTTYGTGCCGGGGCAGTCAGGCACGATCATTCCGCAGGTGCCTCARATGCCGAAGGTGGTAGCAGGTGGTGGCGGCCGGCCTGTCGTGGTCAATTTCAACCCGGTAATCGAYAACCGCGGCGCATCTGCGGAAGCGGTAGCGCGCAACGAACAGCAGTTGGCGAAGATGCGRGCGGAACTGCCTTCGCTGGTGATCACCGCTGTGCGAGAGGCCAACAGCACGAATGTGAAGTTCTGATGAGCATCACCTATCCTCTCGACATTCTCGCGGGTTTTCCCGGCTGGTCGACCGAGTTCGAATTGCTTTACCGACAGGAGCAATCGCGGCAGGCGAACGGCCGAACGATCGTGAARGATATGGGTTCGCCGCTGTGGCGGGCTTCGTATCAGTCGCGAAGCCTGAAGCCCAATGATCTCGACGCTTGGCGGGCACGGCTGGCATCGCTTGAGAACGGGCTGCAGACGTTCAAGGGGTATCCGCTTTCCCGGTGTCGCCCGATCAAACATCCGGGCTCATCGACCCTGCCTACCGGCTCGCTGTTTTCGATCGATGCTAACCGGAAGGCCATTCGGATCACGGCGCTGACAGGCGTTTCGTTGAGCGTTGGCGACATGATCCAGATCGGCACCAAAGACCTTCACCAGGTCATGGAGCCGGTGGAAGGGCCGGTTACCGCCTTGTTTGAAGTGCGGCCACACATCTGGCCAGGCGTAGCAATGGGGGCGCCGGTCTCAATCCACAAGCCGCACTGCCTTATGGCCATCGTGCCGGGCAGCGTGAGCAGCACAGCAGACATGTCGACGGGCCGTGGCGCAATCAGCTTTCAGGCGGTGGAGGCGCGGTGATGGCGGTTAGTGGATCGTTCCGCTCCAGTCCTCAAGGAACGTATTCATCCCGTCCCGCTCGACAGTGCGCTCGAATTCCTGAAAGGCCTCTGCGTCGGTCTCGAAGGGTTCTTCCCAGATGGTAGAGATGTCGTCGTTGTATACC
>NZ_JBFUKO010000862.1:0-1806 GCF_056400805.1 Aminobacter sp. P4_H6_2 | reverse complement strand
GAACAAGCCCGGTACGCGGCGGCGATAGGCGTTGGGCGTCGTTGAGACAGCCAAGGACATCTCGGCCATCCGCGCTTGCATTCCCGCGAGAAACGACAGGCCCAGCTTGTTGATGGTGCCGTCGTTGGCGAAGGCGTTCTTGCCGTCTTTCCACAACGAATAATGGGTATGGAAGCCAGATCCCGATTGGTCGATGAAGGGCTTGGCCATGAAGGTGGCCAGATATCCTGCGCGCCGCGCAATGTCTTTGATCATGTTGCGGAACAGGATCACCCGGTCGGCCCCGATGAGCGCCTCGTCATAGCGGATGTTCACTTCGACCTGTCCGGCCGCATATTCGGGGTTTGATTGTTCGATCGGAATGCCGATGGCCGTCAAATGATTGCGGATCGGGCCAAGGACGTGTTCCAGCTCGGCCGAACGATTGATGCCGTAGACCTGATTGTCTTTTACTTTCGGCAATTTGGTTTCCGGGTCGACCAGGTAGAATTCAAGCTCGGTGCCGACCAGCACGTCAAAGCCCATAGCCTTGGCGCGCTCGACCTGGCGCTTGAGCACATTGCGCGGGTCGACCGGAACCGGCTTGTGATCCATGCCTTCGGTATAGGCGAGGCAGATCGCCACGCCTTCTTCCCAGGGGCAGGCGACCGGGGCGGCCAGCGGAAACATGTGAATGTCCGGATAGCCGTTGTCGAAGCCGCAGAACGGCGTTTCCCAGATGTCGCAGGTCATGTCCATCGCAAACATCGCGCCGATGATCGCGATGCCGTTCTCGCAGGCTGCCGGCCAATGCGCCGCCGGAATGCGCTTGCCGCGCATGATGCCGTTCATGTCGCCGAATCCGAACGACACGGTATGAGTGCCCGGGGGCAGGTCGAAGACGGGCTTGCTGTGATTGCTTGCTTGATTGCTCATCGCTGCTTCATTGGCGACCTGCCGGCCGCCGCTCCCTAATTTTCTGGTTGCTGCGGCCGCCGGAGGTCGAGGCTCCGGCGGCGTGGTCCTTTGACGTCAATTGAATACGCGGCCAAGATTCGCGTATGTCTGGGGTCGGGCGGTCCTCAGCCAGCGGGCAAACAGGATGCCAATCACGCCGATCCCGGCGATGATGATCGGATAGGCCTGGACGAAGATCGATTCCGAGCCACTGACCAGCGCGAGATGGCTGGCCATGAGGTAGAGGCAAGACGCCAGGGCGATCGTCGATAGCGCCGGGGCGACTTGCCGCCGCCAGGCATTCACGCCGCGATGATCCTTGCTGAAAAACGCGATCACCGAAACTGAGACCACACACTGGATCATCAAGATGCCAATAGCCGTGAAGGCCGAGCACAGGCCGACAATCACTTCCGGCTTCAGCCCGGCCAGGGCGAACCCCAGTACGATCGCAGCCACCATGATCATTTGCACGATGCCGGCGGCCTGTGGCGACTGATGTTCGGCATGGGTCGCGGCCATCTTGGCGTTCAAAAGCCCTTCACGCGCGATCACGAAGAAATAGCGGTTGATCGTATTGTGGAAAGACAGGACGCAGGCAAAGAGGCTGGTGATCATCAAGACTTGCAGCACCACACCGGAAAAGCTGCCGAGATGCTTTTCCATCGAGACCTGATAAAGCCCGGTGAAATTTGCCTCTGCCGCCGCAACGATGTTCGCAGGCCCGTAATCAAGCGCGATGGCCCAAGTCGAAAACGCGTAGAAGACCGCGATGATGGCGACAGCCAGATAGGTCGCGATGGGGATGGTCTTGCGCGGTTCGCGAGCCTCCTCGCCGAAGATCGTGGTGGCCTCGAAGCCGATGAAGGC
>NZ_JBFUKO010000861.1:0-1812 GCF_056400805.1 Aminobacter sp. P4_H6_2 | reverse complement strand
GTCTTCGCCTTTCTCAACTCGTCGGCAGTGGCCTTGATAGCGTCGATGATCTTTGTGTAGCCGGTGCAGCGGCAGATGTTTCCAGCGATGGCGAACCGGATCTCGTCTTCGTTTGGGTTGGGGTTTTCGTCGAGCAGGGCCTTGGCCATCATGATGATGCCGGGCGTGMAGAAGCCGCATTGCGCGCCGCCGAACTCCATGAATTTTTCCTGGAGGAGGTGAGGGCGGTCATAGGCCAGTTGCAGGCCCTCGATGGTTTCGATTGTTGAGCCTTCGGCCTCGACCCCGAGGATCAGGCAGGCGTTGACTGGCTTGCCATCCATGACAATCGTGCAGGCGCCGCAGTCGCCAACGTCACAGCCCTTCTTGGTGCCGGTCAGGCCGCCCTCATTGCGCAGCGCATCGAGCAGCGTGATGTTGGGCGCAATGGCGAGGTCCTGCGCTTCTCCGTTGATGATCATCGATACCAGCTGGTTCATTGAACACCTCCCATGGCGTAGTCGATCGCGCGGCGYGTCAGCACGCCGACCATGTCGTGGCGGTAGGCAGCGCTTGCCCGCACATTGCCGATTGGGGTGGATTCGAGCATTGCACTTTCGGCTGCCTCGGCGAGCAGCGCATCGTCGATTGTACGCCCGCGCAACAGCGCTTCGGTCTTTCGCGCCCGGATGGCAGTCGGGGCTACGGCGCCGAGCGCGATGCGGATATCCGAACATCTGTCGCCGTCATGTTCTAGGCTGACGGCAACGCTCACGGTTGCGAGTTCCATCGCCTTGCGGCGACCATGCTTGATGTAGGCCTTGCCGCTGGTTGACTGCGGTGCAGGCACGGTTATCCCGGTCACGATATCGCCTGGGACAAGAACCGTTCGTCCGGGGCCGGTAAAGAACTCTTCCAATAAGACGCTGCGCTCGCCTGCAGTGTTGAAGACCGTAAGGCTTGCGCCGTCGGCGATGAGTGGTGGGATGGTGTCGGCAGACGGCGAGGCCCGGCAGATGTTGCCGACCACGGTTGCCCTGTTGCGGACCTGGACTGAACCGAGCAGGCTCACAGCCTTTGCCAGGTTGGGATAGTTCTGGATGACGACGGGCGAGGTTTCGATCTCTCGGACGCTGACTAGCGCRCCGAAGCGTAAGCCCGCCTGTGGGTCAAAGGAGAATTCCCTGAGGTCGGGAATCTTCTTTATGTTCACCACATGCAGGGCAGTGCGGAGGTTCTCCTTGAGCTCGACAAGGAGGTCGGTGCCGCCAGCGATGATGCTGGCGTCCTTGCCGAGTTGCGCTAGCAGGGCGCTTGCCTCCGCAAGGCTCACGGGCTCGTAGTAGTCGAAGCGTTTCATTCAAGTTCCTCCCTTGTGTTGGCCGGTTTTCCCCCTCGCCAACCGCGATTGGGGTCAATCGAAATCCAGTCTGGCGCCTTCGCTGCCAGTTGGGCCGGTTCTCTCACCAGCCTCATTGTCTTGATGGATTTGCTGTATCGCCGCCTCCCGGTCGGCGCCGAGTACGCTTTCCAGCGCGCGCAGATGGGCGGTGTTCAACCGAGCTGCTTCTTCGCCGTTGCCCATGGCGATCGCCTCGACGATCTCGGCGTGAGCGTGGTTGCCGCAGAAGCGCTGCTTGGTGTCGGGCCGCGACCAGGACAGCAGCGGCTGCCGGTTGATCAGGTCGCGTATGACCCCGGTAAGGACATCATTGCCGGCGAGTTCGGCGAGCATGAGGTGGAAACGTCGTGACAGATGCCGGCCGTCTTCGATCCTGTTGGCACCGTACGCTTGACGCTCCTCGTCGACGAAGGCACGCAGCCGCGCGAGAG
>NZ_JBFUKO010000860.1:0-1816 GCF_056400805.1 Aminobacter sp. P4_H6_2 | reverse complement strand
ACATAGGTGTTTTCAGACTTGTCGTTTTGTCCAGTCGCCCGGTAAAGTTCCGCCAGATTGGCGTGCGCGCCAGCGAGGCTGCCGTCGAGCGAGATGGCGCGACGCAGAGCAGCTTCCGCTTCTTCCGCCTGACGTTGTCCCATAAGAAGGAGGCCGTAGTTGTTCTGCGCTTCAGCCATATCCACATTTGCCTCCACGTAGGCGCGCAGATCCTCCAGCGCAGCTCGGAAGGTACGGCGTTGTTCGCCGAGCAGGTCGGCCGTCGGCGTATTACCGAGAGCGATCACGGCGGTCACCCGAACAGCACGCGTTTCATCGGCAAGGAGCCGGCCGATGGCCTCCAGTCGTCGTTCAGGCGAAAGGTTGCTAGCGGCCTGCGCAGCACCCAGTCGGACGAGCGGATCGGGACTCGCCGCCGCGGCCATCACATCACCGATGACGGCCTCGCCGCCGAGTCGACCCATCGCCTCGATCGCGCTGCCTTTGACGATGCCCGCCTGTTCCCGGTCAGCAACAAGCGATCGCAATGCTTCGATCGCGGCCGGATCGCTTTTCGCAGCGCCTGCGAAAGCATGGGCAATCGTCGGACGCTGACGCCACTTCGCGCCGTACCATTTGTCCATCTTATCAGCCGCCCACTCGTTCGTCTGAGTTGCATGGCAGGTCGTGCAGGCGTTCGGAGTGCCAAAGGCTATCGACAAGTCGGGCCGTGGAACGACGAGTGAATGGTCACGCCGCGGGTCGACCTTCATAAACGTACGCTCAGGCATGTGGCAGTTGGCGCAGAGAGCGCCATCGGAACCTGCCGCATGGCGCGTATGCGTCGGCGAATCGAAAACGCCGCTTGGATCGAAGCCCACAAATCGCTGGGACTTTATCTCGGCGTGACACTGCGTACACACAGCGTTGCCGTCAGCCTTGAGGGTCGTTTCGTGCTGCTTGTGACAGTCTAGGCAGGTGACACCTGCTATCGCCATCTTGCTCTGCTGAAACGAGCCGTACTCGAACACTTCGTCAAGGATTTGACCGTCGGGAAAGTAGAGGTCCGGGCGCAGAAGGTTGGGCGAAAAATGGTCGAGGAAGGCCTTGCCCGGACCGTAACCGCCAAGAAGTTTGGTGCGTCGGGCATGGCACGCAAGGCACACATTCTGGTCAATTGGGGCCAGGCCCACGCCGTCGACTGATTGGAGAGCCCCGGCCTCGGCCCATTCAACATGTTTCGCACCGCCGCCATGGCAGGACTGGCATCCAATGCTTGTCGCGACATAGCTTGATTTGTATTGCCCCGTCGCCGGTTGGAAATTCGCCTGCGGATCGGTGGAGTGGCAGTCGATGCAAGTTCGGTTCCAGCGATAGAACGGACCGGTCCAATGAAAGGTCGTGCCAGGCTTTGCGGGTTTGCTCGTTCCAAGCCAGAACCATTCCTGTTTGTTGGTGTTCCACGCAATATCGAGCGCCTGCAGCCGGCCGCCGCCGATGTCGACGAGGTATTGCTGCAACGGTTCATAGGCAAAGGTGTACTTGACTTGGAACTCGCCTTCCTTGCCATCGCTGCCCTCGGTACGTACGAAGTACAGCCCCCCGCGCTTGAAGAATGCCGTGAAGATGCCGTCATGCTCAAAGCTGGCATCATCGAAGTTTCCGCGCACTGTCTTGTCGTCCGCGACGGCCATCGCCTTTGCGTGGTTAGATTTGACGAAGGCAGCCGCCTGATCCGAGTGACAGGAGGCACATCGGCCCTCGTCGACGAATCCGTCATGGATTGAGATAAGCTGGTCGGATGTAGAAACAGTCGTCTCTGCTGCCGAGGCGAGTG
>NZ_JBFUKO010000859.1:0-1822 GCF_056400805.1 Aminobacter sp. P4_H6_2 | reverse complement strand
GAGCCAAGCGGTCGGGGATCATCACACCACCTTGTCGGGTAAGGCGCGGCCTTCGAAGAAGGCGGTCAGATTGTCCACCGCCTTCATGCCCATGGCCACACGAGTTTCTTCGGTGGCGCTGCCCAGATGCGGCAACAGCACCACATTTTCCAAACGCATAAGTGCACCGGGCACATCCGGTTCGCCGTCATAGACGTCGAGGCCGGCACCGGCGATCGTGCCGCTGTCGAGCGCTGCGATCAGCGCCTTCTGGTCGACCACGTCGCCGCGCGCCGTGTTGATCAGGAACGCGCCGCGCTTCATCGCGGCCAAACGCTCCGCATTGATCAGGTGGCGGTTCTCGGCACCGCCCGGGCAATGCAGCGAGACGAAATCCGATTGCGCCAGCACGTCCTCGATGGTCGCGAGCTGGCGCGCGCCCATGGCGCGGGTTTCCTCGTCATCAACCTTCGAGCGGTTGTAGAAGACGACATCCATGTCGAAGCCGAAATGCGCGCGCTTGGCCATGGCCTTGCCGATGCGGCCCATGCCGATGATGCCAAGCGTCTTGCCCGTCACCTTGGTGCCGATCATGTGGGTCGGGCACCAGCCGGTCCATTGGCCGGCGCGCAACTGGCGCTCGCCCTCGCCCGCGCGCCTGGCGACGGCGAGCAAAAGGCTCATGCCGATGTCGGCGGTGCAATCGGTCAACACGCCAGGCGTATTGGTCACCACGATGCCACGGGCACGCGCGGCTTCGGTGTCGATATGGCTGAAACCAACGCCGAAATTGGCAAGGATTTTGGTGCGGACATCGGCGTCAGGAAACACCGCCGCCGGCAGCTTGTCGCTGACGGTCGGCAGGATCGCGTCAAAATTCAGGAACGCCGCCTTGAGCTCAGTCGGACCGAGCGGCGCATCGCCCTTGTTAAAGGTCGTGTCGAAGCGTTCTGCCAGGATCTGTTCGACTGCTACGGGCCAGCGCCGCGTGACGATAACGCGAGGTTTCATTTCAATTCCTTGATCATGCTTGGACTGCCGCACGCCCAAAACAGACGCGCAACAAGCACTCTAGCAGTTCGAAACGACACATCATGTGATGGATCATCGATAATCGGACGGTCGGGCAGTGGGGAGCCGGTCGGCGCCGGCTCCCCGAAGGCCAGGTCAGGCGGCCTTCTTTTGCTGTTCCAGCACACCCGCGACAGTCGGGCCGAAGGCTGCCGGCGTCTGCACGATGGTCACGCCTGCCTCGCGCAGGATCTCGACCTTTTCCTGGGCGGATTCGCCGAAGGCGGAGATAATGGCGCCGGCATGGCCCATGCGCTTGCCCTTGGGCGCCGAAAGACCGGCGATATAGGCGATAAGCGGCTTGCGCATGTTGTGCCTGGCCCATTCTGCGGCTTCGGCTTCCTGCGGACCGCCGATCTCGCCGATCATCACGACCGCGTCCGTATCGGGATCGTCCTCGAACAGCTTGAGGATGTCCTTGAACGACGAGCCGTTGATCGGGTCGCCGCCGATGCCGACTGATGTCGAGACACCGATGCCGAGCGCCTTCATCTGCGAGGCAGCCTCGTAGCCCAGCGTGCCCGAGCGGCCGACGATGCCAACCCGGCCCGGCAGGTAGATGTTGCCTGGCATGATGCCCATCAGGGCCTGTCCGGGCGTAATGACACCGGCGCAGTTCGGGCCGACAAGGCGCATGCGGTCTTCGTAGCGGAAGCGGCGCATGTAGCGCTTGACCCGCATCATGTCCTGCGAGGGGATACCGTCGGTGATGCAGACGCAGAGCTTGAGGCCGGCTTCAGCCGCTTCCATGATCGAGTCTGCTGCGAAGGGT
>NZ_JBFUKO010000858.1:0-1833 GCF_056400805.1 Aminobacter sp. P4_H6_2 | reverse complement strand
GATCCGGACTGACCAATGCGACGGCGTCGCAATTGGCCGCCAGCCGGTGCAACCGTTCGACGATTTCTTCAGGTGCCAGCGACTGCGCGAAATCGATGGCGGCCCCCCCTCGAAAGCGCTCGGCCTGCGCGATCGCCTTTTCCAGCTCGCTTGCGAAGCTGCGGTAGAACACATCCCTGGGGCGCAACAACAGGAAGCCGAGCCGATACTCCGGCAGCTCCTTGCGCATGCGCTGCGCGATCAGCCCGGCGGCGTGATAGCCGATGCCGGTCGCCGCCTCATAGACGCGCCGCGCCGTTTCCTCGCGCACGGGCAGGCGGCCGTTGAGCACACGGTCGACCGTCGCGACGCTGACACCCGAAACCCGGGCGAGATCAGAAATGGTGGGCCGCTTGCTCATGGGTGCTTTCCCGCTCGTAGACGCGCTTGTCAGGCAACCATAACCCATTCTGATAGAAAATGATAGAAACTATCATCCTCCGATTGAGAGAATTGCATGAGTGGATTATGTTTCTCCCCGTAAACGACCTCCGGCTGACATCGCCGAGCCGTTTCCGAGTTTCAGGGAGAGAGCCATGACCGTGACGCCTTCGGCGCGCGACTACAGCCTCGTCGGCCAGGACTCCAGGCGTGCCGTGGAAAGCGGCCTCGCCGCCGCCGAGTGGTACCACACCGACATTCCCCGCAAGCAAATGAAGGAGCTGATGCAGCGCTCCGACGGACCGGCCATCCGCGACACGGCGATGTGGCTCGGCCTGCTCATTGCCTTCGGCGCTGCCGGGGCCGCCCTTTGGGGCAGCTGGTGGTGCGTTCCCTTCTTCCTTTGCTACGGCGTGCTCTACGGCTCGGCCACCGACTCGCGCTGGCATGAATGCGGCCACGGCACCGCCTTCAAGACGCAGTGGATGAACGACGTGGTCTATCAGATCGCCTGCTTCATGATCATGCGCAATCCGGTGACCTGGCGCTGGAGTCACACCCGTCATCACACCGACACTGTCATCGTCGGCCGCGATCCCGAGATCGCCGTGATGCGCCCGCCGGACCTTTTGCGCGTCGTGCTCAACTTCTTCGGCATCATCGACGTCTGGCACGCGCTGGTCGACATGATCCGCAACGCGGCGGGCGTGCTGAGCCCTGCTGAAAAGACTTTCATTCCCGAGCAGGAACAGCACAAGGCAATCCGCATCGCCCGCATCTGGGTGGCGATCTATGTCGCGACAATCGCTCTGGCGGTCTATTCCGGCTCGTGGCTGCCGCTGATGCTGATTGGCCTGCCGCGTCTGTACGGCGCCTGGCACCATCTGCTCACCGGCCTGCTGCAGCATGGYGGCCTCGCCGACAATGTCATCGACCACAGGCTCAACAGCCGCACAGTGCTGATGAACCCGGTCAGCCGCTTCATCTACTGGAACATGAACTATCACGTCGAACACCATATGTTCCCCATGGTGCCCTACCATGCGCTGCCCAAGCTGCATGAGATGATCAAGCACGACCTGCCGGCACCATGTCAGTCGATCATGGCCGGCTACCGCGAAATGGTGCCTGCCTTCCTGCGCCAGCTCCGCAACGAGGACTATTTCGTCAAGCGTGAGCTGCCGCCGACGGCCCGGCCCTATCGCGACGACTTCGATCAGGCAACGGCCGTAACGGCGGAATGATGCTTCCCAATGCAACGTGAGGGCGGCGGTTTTGCCGTTGCCCCGACCAAAAAATTCTCAGGGAGAGAGACGATGAGCGACTGGGTAGAGGCCTGCGCGGCCGACGACATCGACGAGGAAGACGTCATGCGCTTCGACCATGACGGACGCACCTTTGCCATCTACCGCA
>NZ_JBFUKO010000857.1:0-1837 GCF_056400805.1 Aminobacter sp. P4_H6_2 | reverse complement strand
CTTTTTCGGTGGTGGCTGCCGCATCCAGAAAAACAGGTGCCGTCTGCACGGCGGCGGCAACGAATATTGGAAGCTTGGTCATCGACAATGTCCTCATGTCCGGGGCGAGGCGAGGCGGTGCCTTGCTTGCGCCCTGTTAGACGGCGACGACCGGGCAGCGCAGGCTCCCGATGCCATCGACGCCAGCTTCAACGACGTCGCCTGGCCACAGCCATTCGCGTGGCGTGCGACCCGCGCCAACGCCCTCGGGAGTGCCGGTGGCGATGATGTCGCCAGGCTCCAATGCAATGCCCTGGCTGATGTCGGAGATCAGGTAGGGCACCTTGAACAGCATGTGGCGGGTGTTCGACTTCTGCTTGGTGACGCCGTTGACCGTCAGCCACAGGTCGAGGCCATGCGGATCGGCAACCTCGTCGGCGGTGACGATGCAGGGGCCGAACGGAGCGTAGGTGTCCTGCCCCTTGGAGACGATCCACTGGCCGGCGCGGCGGCAATCGCGGGCGGATACGTCGATCATGACGCTGTAGCCGAAGACGTGGGCCAGCGCGTCTTCTTCCGAAACGCGCTTGGCGCGCTGGCCGATGACGACAGCCAGTTCGACTTCCCAGTCGAGCTGCTGGGTGATCTTGGCATTATGTTCAATGGCGTCGCCGGGTCCGCAAATCGTGGTCGGGGGCTTGGAGAAGATGACCGGCTGGTTTGGCAGGTCTGCCGCGTTTTCGAGCATGTGCGCCGATTCCGCGATGTGTTCGACGTAATTCAGGCCGATGCCGAAGATGTTCTTGCGGGGGCGCGGGATCGGGGCCAGCAGCTTGACGTTGGCGGCGTAAAACGCCGTGCCGACCGGCCAGTCGTCAGTTGACTCATCAATGATCTTGCGCGCTGTGTCGAGCGCGGCAGGACCGAGGTCGATGAATTCCAGCATGTCGCTGGGCAGTTCCAGATCGTAGAAAGCCGCGAGCGCCTGCAGGTCGACGACCAGATCGTTGACGAGCGCACCCAGGCGCGCTGCGGCAGTCACGCTGCTGCGATAAGTAACCAGACGCATGTTCTTGCACCTCTGTTGGTTGGCGACGAGATGCCGGCCGTCGTTAGCGGCCCTCTCTGTCTCGATTCGCTCGCACCATAGTTCGCCATCGCTTCTCGTCAACATATTTTATAAAATCTTGAACATTGCACAAAATTCCATGGACGGATAAAGTGTCGGCGAGGCCTGAATCCAAGCCTCGCATCGCCCATTGGGATAGAGCTCGTGACGGATCCTGCGTTTGCCGATTCCGACGGATCGCTTGCCGATCGCGCATACCGCCTGATCCGAGACGATATTCTCAACGGCGCTTTTCTACCCGGCGAGCCGCTGCGCCTTGCCGTGCTCCGGGACCGCTATGGGCTGAGTTTTTCGCCCCTGCGCGAGGCGCTGACGCGCCTGAGCAGCGACCGGCTCACCGAGCTTGCATCGCTTCGCGGCTTTCGCGTCGCGGAAGTTTCGCTCGAGGAGATGTGGGATGTCATCGGCATTCGTATTCTTGTCGAATCCGAGGCGCTGCAACGGGCCGTAAGCCTCGGCAACGACGACTGGGAAGCGCAGGTGGTCGCCGCCTTCCACGCATTCAGCAAGGTCATCGCCAGGCACGAGCCGGAGACGGCAATGGCACCAGGCGCCTTCGACCAGGCTCTGGAGGATCGGCACCAAGGCTTTCACCATGCGCTGATCTCGGCCTGCGGTTCAGCCGCGCTGCTCGAGATCGCTGCCCAACTTTATACCAGGACGGAGCGCTATCGCCGGCCGGTGCTGTCGAGCGAACTGCGGGGCGGACCAAGAAACATCATGAAAGAC
>NZ_JBFUKO010000856.1:0-1846 GCF_056400805.1 Aminobacter sp. P4_H6_2 | reverse complement strand
CTCTTGCCTGTGCTGGGCGCGATGCCGAAACGGCCACGCTTCATCTATACCGGCGGCTGCTGGCTGTTCGGGGCAACCGGAGCGCGCGTGGCCACGGAGGAAACCCCGTTTAATCCTTTGCCGGCATTCAGCGGGACGATCGACACTATGAGGCGTGTGCTCGAAGCGCCCGACATAGACAGCTTCGTCGTGCACCCGGCGATGGTCTATTCGGCCGAGGGCGGCGTGTTTTCGTCCTTCATGGATGCGATTCATGAAGGAAGGCCGGTCGAGGTGATCGGCTCCAAAGAGGTGGTCTGGCCGCTGATTCACGCAGAAGATTTGGCGGAGCTTTACCTCAATGTTCTCGAAAAGGCGCGAGCCGGCGCGGTCTACAACGGTTCGGCCATTGATGGCCTGACGGTCGGCGAGATTGTCCTTGGGGTGGCGCGGCAGCTTCGGACGGAGCGTCCAGAGCTACACATCGTCAGCGTCGACCTTGCTGCGGAAAATCTGGGCGAGTGGGCGCGGGGCTATGCGATCAGCCAGCGCCTGAGCGGAGACAAGGCGCGGGCCGAACTCGGCTGGAAGCCGGTCCACCACGATGCGGCTTCGTTGTTTTGAGGGAGCGAATGGGGAATAGCGAGTAGCGAATAGGGAAAATTGGGGTTGAGCGCATTTCGAGCGCGAATATTCCTACTCGCTACTCGCTACTCGCTACTCGCTACTCGCTACTCGCTACTCGCTACTCGCTACTCGCTACTCGCTACTCGCTACTCGCTAATCGCTACTCGCCTGAAGATCGGCCAGCAGCTCGTCAGTCGGCCAGCCATCGACAGGCAGCTTGAGACGTATCTGTTCCTGGCGGATGGCTTCACGAGTGTTGGTGCCCAAAATGCCGTCGATGCCGCCGACGTCGTAGCCCTTGTCGGCCAGCTTCTGCTGCAGCTGCTTCATGGCATCGCCTGTCAGGCCCGGGTCGGGATTGCCGCGATCGAAGGCGGGCTGGCCGGCGAGACGCGCGGCAAGATGGGCCGCGGTCAGCGTGTAGGTCGCCGACTGGTTCCACTCGAGATAGACATCGTAATTGTCGTAGGTCAGGAAAGCCGGACCCTTGCGGCCCATTGGCAAGACGATTGCGCCCTTGAGCCCATTGTCCTTGAGCGGGCTGCCGTCGCGCATGGTGACGCCCATTTCGGCCCATGTGGCCAACGGCTGCTTGTTGGTACGGCCTGTCTGTTCCCAGGCCATCTCGGCGGGAACCCGAACTTCCTCGATCCACGGCTCGCCGCGCTTCCAGCCGCGCGACTGGATCTTCTTGCCGGTGGTCAAGATGACGTCGGCCGGGCTGTTGCGCAGGTCGACAATGCCGTCGCCGTCGCCATCGACGCCGCGCGCCAGATAGTCGGTGGGCAGGATTTGGGTCTGGCCGATTTCGCCGGCCCATGCACCCTTGACGTCGGCGGGCAGGACGTTGCGGTCGATCAAGGTGATCAGCGGGATCACCTGCGGGCGGAACAGGTCAGGCCGGCGGCAGTCATGCGCCATCGTCACCAGCGCGTTGAGCGAGTTGAAATTGCCCTGCACCGCGCCGAAATCAGTCTCTAGTCCCCAGAACGCAGCAATCACCGGTCCGGGCACGCCGTAGTCCTGTTCGGCGATGGTGAAGTACTGGCCATATTTCTGCAGGTTGGCGGCGCCGTGCTTGAGCCGGTAGTCGCTGATCATGCGCTCGGAGAACTGGGTGAAGGTCTGGGCGAAGACGCCCTGGGCGCGATCACGTTCCAGCACTTTCGGGTCGAGCGCAGCGTTGGCCAGAGCCGCAAGCCCCTGTTCGCCGACGCCGGCGGCACGGGCCTCATTGGCA
>NZ_JBFUKO010000855.1:0-1856 GCF_056400805.1 Aminobacter sp. P4_H6_2 | reverse complement strand
GGCATCGATACCCGTTTCTACAAGGTCGTCGCCTTCGCGCTCTCGGCATTTTTCGTCGGCATGGCGGGTGCCGTGTGGGGCGAATATTTGACCTACCTCCGCCCCAATATCTTCCTGCTCATCCTGGTCTCCGCCAATCTGGTTTTGATGTGCATTCTCGGCGGCAAGGGCACCATCGCCGGACCGGTGGTTGGCGCCATCCTGATCGTTGCGCTCAACGAGATATTCGTCGCCACCATGGGCGCTTCGGAGGTCAACATTCTCGGCACCGGCCTCGTCATGGCGCTCGGGTTGATGTTCTTCCCGCTCGGGTTGATCGGCACGCTCGCCAAAAGCGGCAAGCTCCCTCGGTTCCTCAACTGGGACTAGCTACTAGCCGCTTGAGCCCCGTGAACCCAAACCTCGTGCAGACAGCGAGAGGAAAATGACATGCCGGAGTTTGTTCTTCACAACGCGCCGCAGTCGACCTGCAGCCAGCGCGTTCGTTATGTCCTTCACGCCAAGGGCAAGGATTTCGAGGAACACAAGCTCGACCTGTTCAAGGGCGACCAGCTCAGGMCGGAATATCTGGCGATCAACCCGAACGGCGTGGTGCCGACGCTGCTGCACCACGGTGCTGCGGTCACCGATTCCGCCGTCATCGTCGAGTACATCGAGGACATTTTCGGCGACGTGACGCCGCTTCGGCCGCGCGATCCGCTTGATGTGGCGCGGATGCGGGCGATGATGCGCTTCATCGACGAGGTGCCGACGCCGGCGGTCCGCGTGCCGTCCTACAACCTTGCCTTCCTGCCGCACTACCAGTCGATGAGCGAGCAGGAGTTCCAGGCGCTGTGTGACAGCAAGCCGTTGCGGCGCGAGTTCCTGATGAAGATGGGCCGCACCGGTTTCCCTAGGGCGGACATGGACGAAGCGCTTGGCCGCCTGCAGCGCGGCATCGACCGCATGACGACATGGCTGAGCGCTAACGGCAGACCCTGGCTGATGGGCAAGGAGATGACGCTGGCCGACATCTCGATCATGCCCGTCATCGTCAGGATGGACGACATCAATCTCGCGGGCATGTGGAGTTCCGCGCCCGAGATCGGCCGCTGGCTCGACAGGATCAGGGCAACCGACGCCTTCGCCAGGACCTACTACCACGGCTCGCTGCTGACCGAAAAATACCCACATCTGCGCACGGCCGCGAACCAAGCCGAACCTGCCGAAGCCTGACTTCGGAAGCATTGGAGAACGACGATGAACCATATCAGCATCGAGCCGAAGCTCATCACCAGGGAAGCCGACGTAACGCCGACCGTGCTTGCGGCGATGGCGGACACCGACAATCCCCGGCTCAAAGAGATCATGACCGCGCTGGTGACGCATCTGCACCAGTTCGTGCTGGAGACGCGCCCGACGGAAGAGGAGTATGAGTACGCGCTGCGCTGGATCGTCGAGATCGGCCAACTCACCAACGAGTTCCACAACGAGGTCGTTCTTGCCGCCGACGTGCTCGGTGCTTCGACGCTGATCGACCTGATCAACAACAACGGCATGCAGGGGGAAACGATGTCGGCGCTGCTCGGGCCGTTCTATCGCGGCCATGCGCCGCTGTGCCAGTCCGGCGATTGCATCGCGCGCTCGGACACGCCTGGAGCTTCGCTGTTCTTCAAGGGCAAGGTCTTCGGCGCGGACGGCGCCCCGATCGCAGGCGCGACGCTCGATGTGTGGCAGGCTTCGCCCGTCGGCCTCTACGAGAACCAGGACGAAGGCCAGGAGGATTTCAATCTTCGCGGCAAGTTCACCAGCGGTGCCGACGGCCGGTTCCATTTCCAGTCGGTGAAGCCTGCGGGTTATCCCGTGCCGACCGACGG
>NZ_JBFUKO010000854.1:0-1871 GCF_056400805.1 Aminobacter sp. P4_H6_2 | reverse complement strand
TCCCGAAGCGGCGTAAACCCGCTGATGTTCAAACGCCGCAAGCCGACAAATTTGAGTCGAGCAGGGCAGGGGTTTAGGTCAGCTTCCCACCAAATGTAGACGCCCTGCGCCGGCAATATGATCGCCCCGCTGCCGGAAGGTAGCGGGGCTTTTTGTCGTTTCAGCCGCACCATGGCCGCTTGACCTTCGGCCGCCAGATAATCGAGTGGCCTTCGCCGGCCGCCACGGCTGCGGCATTCCATTCCACTCTGTTGTAACCATGTGACAGTACTTTTTAGCAAGTGCTGATATTTATGGTCAGTAAGGCGGGGGCCTGAAATCAGGATGGAATGAACTGATGAGAGTTTACCCCTTTGTATTCCTGGCAGGATTGGCCAGCACGAGCGCCTACGCAGCCGATGCGGTGATTGAAGAACCACCAGTACCGGTGGCTGTGGTCCAAGAAGCCCCAATTTTTAGCTGGACCGGCGGCTACCTCGGTATTCAGGGTGGGGGCCTGTGGTCCAACAGTAGCGTCAATGGACCCGACACTGGTATATTCGACGACAGCTTCAACGGCGGCCTCTTTGGTGCCTATGCCGGCTACAACTGGCAGTTCGGCGCATGGGTGCTCGGTGTCGAAGGCGACATTAACGGAGTCTGGAACGACGAGACCGTCACCATCAACACACGGTTCGGTAACCGGGATGTTGATATCGGCAGCAGCTACCTGGCCTCGATACGGGCCCGTGCCGGATATGCGTTCGACCGTACCCTTGTTTTTGCCACCGGTGGCGTAGCCTTTACTCAGTTTTCTGCCGAAGCGGGCGCCTGGGATAACGACGTCCTCGATACCGACAAATCTCTGACCGGCTGGACGATCGGATTGGGCGCGGAATACGCGTTTACCAACAACTGGATTGGCCGCCTRGAATATCGTTACTACGACTTCAGTGACAGCGAGTTCGACAACTTCGGCGACGTTAGCCTCGACACCAACACACTCACRGTCGGTGTCGCCTACAAGTTCTAATGCCACAGGGTTCGCCTTCAATAGCGGGAACTTGATTTGGGCGCACGACGTTTGATCGAGCGGAGCCCAATGGGCGCAGTCCTCAGCTACGCCCGGAGATTRCCTTCCCGCGAGGGTGATCTCCGCACTCCGTGAGCGTGTTTTTTCCATCCRACACGCTCTAGCATGGGCCTGTCGGCCTCGCGCCGGCRGGCCTWCTATTTTTWATGCACCRGTGGCAGTATCGCTCGCGCGCGGCACTGTTGTCTGGTGGCACGGGCCAGAGCTGAGCAGGAACGGCCTGTCGAACCTGAATTCGGCAGGCCGTTTCGCTGTTACGGAACAAGCAGTTTGACCACCGTCGCGTGCCTTAGCTTCTCTTCGCCCTTTAGGTGCTTGGCCATGACGCGCAAAACCGGCTGGACTGGAATCGCGCTTTTGTTGGCGTCACTAGCGCGGCGAACTTGGCATCTTGCAGGTAGTCGACCAGTGTCGGGATGCAGGATGGGTGAACGGTGACGGCTGCTCTGTGTCGGTGACTTCCCGTCGCGATCCAGCGATGGCGCTGGCCTGACGATCCTCGATCATATTGGCACGTCGGACTACGGCAACATCAATGAATGCTTGGTTGGTTGTCATCCAGAAATTGCGTCAAAAAAGTACCTATGTCTTGGAGGAGTGCTAACGATGGCGGCCGACGTTTAGGTCGTTGCCGATCCTGGTTCGCGCCACCGAGAACCGGGACGATTAAGAAGGCCGCGAACCGGCGCCGACCCTCCGTCGTGACAACAAATCTGAGGTTGGGGAAACTGGATTCCAGCGCCTCGCGGATTTCCTGTTGCTTCCTGGGAACGTCGAATAGGTGGCCGTCGGGCGGTAC
>NZ_JBFUKO010000853.1:0-1875 GCF_056400805.1 Aminobacter sp. P4_H6_2 | reverse complement strand
CTCTTGCGGCGCCTGGCGCACAAGTGCGGGAGCCGGCCGTGCGCCTGCCTTGCGGCGTGGTTCCGGTTTGCGGAAAAGGTCGAAAAGGCTTCGCCCCTTTCCAACCCCTTGTGCCGCCGTACTAGAGTCCCTGCTGCCGCCGGAGGAGCTTCCGCCTCCACCACCGCTGCCCCCGTCATCGTCATCATCGGCGAATACAAGGCCAGTTCCAAATACCTGCCCTATCAAAGGCGTTGCCACAGGGGCACCAAAAGTCGCGCCGCTCAAGGCCAGCGCGAAAACAATCGCAAGTGAACCCGATGGGGGCTTCAGAGGCATGGTTTGTCCTTTCCTGGCGATGCGGCACACCGACGGCAAATGTTAGCGATCCACATAAGCCTTTCGGCATCCCATATCATTTTGACTACATTTGTGCATTTTGGGCCCAACGGACGAAGCCCCTTCTTATTCCTTCGGGGACCGTATTATTCGCGGGGGAGAGACAGGATACGACTGCATGAAGGGTGACGAGGTTCCGGTCAGCGATCGTCTGGTCGCTTTCCTGCCCAATCTGCGACGGTTCGCCATCTCGCTGTGCCGGTCGCGCGACCTTGCCGATGACCTGGTGCAGGCGGCCTGCGAGCGGGCGCTTGCCGGACAGGAGCGGTTCGAGGCGGGCAGCCGTTTCGACGCATGGATGTTTCGCATCCTGCGCAATCTGTGGATCGACCAGGTCAGGCGCACAAAGACGGCTGGCCCGCGCGAAGACATCGACGACCGCCAGGATATTGTCGGTTCGAGCGGCGAACGCGACGTCGAAGCGCGCCTCACGCTGAAAAGCGTGGCTGTGGCGATCGACGAGCTTGTCGACGAACAGCGCGAGGTGCTGCTGCTCGTCTGCGTCGAGGATCTGTCCTACAAGGAAGCAGCCGAGGTGTTGTCGATCCCCATTGGCACTGTCATGAGCAGGCTTGCCCGCGCGCGCAAGAATCTTGCAGAGGCAGCCGGAATAAACCCCGCGGCGGACCGTTCACCCGAAAAAGGTGGGAAGATATGAACAGGCGCGATTTCGACGACGAAACCCTTATGGCCTTCGCCGACGGCGAGCTCGACGCTGAAACCACGGCGACAATCGAGGAGGCCATGGGCACCGATGACGCGCTAATTGCCCGCGTCGCCACCTTCATGGAAAGCCGCGCCCAGGCATCGGCTACGCTGAAGCCTTTGATCGACGAACCGGTACCCGACACCCTGACGTTGTCGGTGCAAAAATTGATCGACGAGGCGCGTCAGCGGGACAACGCACCTGTCGAAGCAAGCGAACTGCCTACTCAGGAGAACGTCATCGCGTTTCAGCCGCGCGCGCCACGCAAGATCAGCTCGAGCTGGGCACTGCCGCTGGCGGCTTCGCTCGCTGCCGTCATCGTCGGCGCCGGCGGGTATCTTGCCGGAAAGTCCGGCGGATCGGCTGCGGATGGTTTTGCCGTCGCTTCGCTCCACGATCCGGCCATCGTCAGGGCGATTGACGCCACACCGTCAGGTAACGATGTGACCGTCGGCGACACGACAGTAAAACTCGTTTCCAGTTTCCGTGACGAGGCGGGTGCGCTCTGCCGTGAGTTCGAGCTTCATCGACCGTCGAAGTCGTCGCTGGTTTCTGTCGTTTGTCGCGTCGACCAGCAATGGGATCTCAGGCTTGCAGTGGCGGCACCCGCTGCAGGACAAGACTACGTTCCGGCCGGGACCTCCGAAACTGTCGATGCCTATCTGACCACCACCCAGGCCGGGGCGCCGCTGTCGGAAGCGGAAGAGAAAAAGGCGCTCGGCCTGCCCTGACCGGCTCTATCGCGGGCTTGGTTGGGGGCCGCGCTTGCGCTCGCTGGCATAGAGCGCGAC
>NZ_JBFUKO010000852.1:0-1875 GCF_056400805.1 Aminobacter sp. P4_H6_2 | reverse complement strand
GCGCTGCACCGGCAAGCGCGACACGGCTGCGCTTGTCACGATGATGGCGCAGTGCGATGCCGACAGCTTCGGCGACTGCGGTTGCTTCGTCGAGCAGCGAGGCGGAAGCGACAGGCAGGCCTGTCAGTTCGGCGACCAGCGTCTGGAAATGGAACAGCAATTCCAGACGGCCCTGGCTGATCTCGGCCTGGTAAGGCGTATAGGCGGTGTACCAGGCCGGGTTCTCGAACAGGTTGCGCTGGATGACCGGGGGCACATGGACGCCGTGATAGCCAGCACCAATGAAGCTCTTCAGCACCTTGTTGCGGCCCATCTTCTCGCCGAGTTCGGCAAGTGCTTCATGTTCGCTCGCAGGTGCCGGCAGCGCCAGCGGCCGGTCGAGCCGGATCGACTTCGGAACGGCTTGCGAAATCAGCGTTTCCACCGAAGGCACGCCGATTGCGGCGAGCATGGCGCGGGTATCCGCCGCGCCGGGCCCGATGTGACGAGCCGAAAAGGGATAAGGTGCAGTGGTCATCTCAGGCGATCCTGTCAACCGATATGGGCTTTGTAGCCCGCTTCATCCATCAGGCCTTCGAGCTGGCCCGCATTGGCGATCTTCATCTTCCACAGCCAGCCGTCGCCGGTGGCTGCCGAATTGACGAGTGCCGGATCTGAAGAGAGCGTTGCATTGGCGTCGATGATCTCGCCGTCGAGCGGCGCATAGACGTCCGAAGCTGCCTTGACGGATTCAACGACAACCGCGACGTCGCCCTTGGCGACCTTGCGGCCGGTCTCGGGCAGTTCGACGAAAACGAGGTCGCCAAGCTGTTCCTGGGCGTAGTCGGTAATGCCGACCGTTGCGATGTCGCCCTCAACGCGCAGCCATTCGTGATCTTCGGTGTAATAGGTCTTGGTCATGGAAATCATCCTTTGCGATAGCGATGCTGCGTGAAGGGAAGAGAATGAACGTCGACGGGCACCTTGGTGCCGCGCACGTCGGCGAAAACGCGGGTTCCGGCCTTGGCGAGTGGTGTTGAGACGTAGCCCATGGCGACCGGGAAGCCAGCCGATGGGCCAAAGCCGCCTGACGTGACGCGGCCGATCGGATTGCCGTCCGCGTCAAAGAGTTCAGCGCCTGAACGGACCGGCTGGCGGCCTTCGGCCTTCAAGCCAACGCGCTTTTGCTTGGCGCCTCCAGCGAGGATTTTCGCGAGCGCTTCAGCGCCGATGAACTTGCCGCCAGCACGCAGGTCCTTGGGGATCGCCCACATCAGGCCCGCACTTGCCGGGTCAGTGTCGGGTGTGATGTCGTTGCCGTGCAGGCACAGACCAGCTTCAAGGCGCAGGCTGTCGCGGGCGGCAAGGCCGATCCACATGACGCGCTCGTCGCCGAGCAGCTTGCCTAGCAGTTCGCGGGCGTCGGCCTCAGGAAGGCCGATCTCAAAACCGTCCTCGCCGGTGTAGCCCGAACGGCTCATGAACCAGTTGGTGCGTGGCTCGAAGCCCTGCATGAAAAACAGGTCTTCGGTGGCGATGCCGGCTTGTCCGAGCACCGCTGCTGCTTCAGGGCCCTGGATCGCGATGAAGACGCGGTCAAGCGGTTCGACCTTGGCGTCGAAATCCTTGGCCAGAGCGCGCAAATGCGCTTCGTCGGTTGCGGCATTGCCAGCGTTCGCCACCACCATGAAGCGCTCGTCGCCGAGCCTGGTGATGATCAGGTCGTCGATGACGCCCGCCCTCTCGGTGAGGAAGAAGGTGTATTTCGACTGCTTGAGCTCAAGTGCCTTGGCATCGAGCGGGCAGGCCCGGTTGAGCAGGTCGGCAACACCGGGGCCGCTGACCACGAACAGCTTCATGTGGGAGATATCGAACAGGCCGACATGTTCACGCGTG
>NZ_JBFUKO010000851.1:0-1882 GCF_056400805.1 Aminobacter sp. P4_H6_2 | reverse complement strand
ATCCTTGATGGCGCCATCGAGACCGCGCCGACGACTTGGCTCGACATGCCGGACGGATGTTTTTGCTTTGCCGAAAGCGACGGTCTAATCGAGACCATGGTCGATCTCGGCCAACCCGTAATAGCCGGTCAGGTTGTCGCGCGCATTCATCCGATCGGAAGCACGGGTCTCACGCCTCAGGACGTCCGATCGGACCTTTCTGGCCTACTCGCCGCCAGACATTTTCCAGGGCTGGTCCAGGCGGGCGACTGCGTGTCGGTGATGGCGGTCAAGCTCGGCTGAAGCGTGTCGCCCAAAAGTGCGCAGCGGTTTTGGAACAATGCAACGCGCAAAACCAAAGGCTTAGGGCGCATTGCATCAATCCGTTCTGGCGCGACGGGCTTTAGAGTCAGGCCCGCGTCGCCTCCAACCTTCGGCCCGTCATGAAATCATCGCTCACACAGACACCCGGCCTATCGGTCGCCTCGCTGGTGCTCGGCGGCATCATCATCGGGCTGTCGCCGATCTTTGTCAGGCTGTCGGAACTCGGCCCGGTTTCAACCGCCTTCTGGCGCGTCGGGCTTGCCATGCTGCCGCTGCTTGCGTGGCAAGCAATCCAAGTTCGGCCGGCGAGAAGCGACCCGCAGCCGGGCTCACTTCGCGATGCTGTTGCCCTGACTGTGCCTGGTGTGATGCTGGCCGGCGACCTTCTAGCCTGGCACATCTCCATCCATGTTACCTCTGTCGCCAATGCCACGCTGCTTGCCAATATGTCGCCGATCTTCGTCGTGCTCGGCGGCTGGCTGCTGTTCGCAAATACGGTCAGCCGGGCGTTCCTCGCCGGGCTGGCGCTGGCCATCTGCGGCGTCGTTCTGCTCAACGGCGCTCTATCCGGCGGTTCCAGCCATCTGGGTGGTGATGCCATCGCGGTTCTGGCGGCTGTATTCTATGCCGGCTATATTCTCACCTTGTCACGGCTGCGCAGCCGCTATTCGACGCTGACGACCCTTCTCTGGTCGTCTGCCACCGCGGCGGTCTGTATTCTTCCGGTTGCGTTGCTCTTCGAACCGTCATTCGTACCGGTGACCATTTATGCCTGGGCGATCGTTCTCGCCCTGGCCTTGCTATGCCACGTCGGCGGCCAGGGCCTCATTGTCTATGCGCTCGCCTTGCTGCCCGCTTCATTCTCGTCGCTGACGCTGTTGACACAGCCAATCATAGCCTCTTGCGTTGCCTGGATTATACTTGACGAGCCGCTGGGCGCGATGCAGGCCGCGGGCGGCGTCATCGTGATTGGTGGCATTCTCGTCGCAAGGCGCGGATAGACGTCGGAATAACTTGACGGCACCGGAATTTCAATGTGACAGTCGACGGTCAACATCTACAATCCTTCATTATCTGCCTCGGTCATTCGTTCTCCTTAGCGCGGCTGACAAATGGGTCATGGAGCGAAACACATGATTTCGGGCAACTAGACCGATACCGAGGCGATCGTCAATCTCCATCGCGCGGATCAGATCCTCGACTTCTGTGGCGATGTCGTCCAGCGTTTCATCCCAATCCATTGAAGGTAGAACGAGAAGCCACATCCGGGATGTCAGGAAGAACAGCTTGCGCAGCATGTCGCGCAGCAGGCTGTTTCCGACCTGCTCCGTCAACGCCTCGTAATAGGCGATATTGACACGCGCGAATTCACGAGTGTCGCGCCGGCCCTTGAGTGCGAGGAAAGCGGCCTGGTAATGGCGCATGCTGGCGATGGTTTCGGGCGTGGACGGCAGCGGGTCGAGCACGCCCATCAATTCCGCCAGCGCCATGCGCAATGCATAGACCTCGTTCAACTGATACGGCTGGATCATCGTCACAACCGACCCAACGCCATGGCGAATTTCGACAAGCCCGTCGA
>NZ_JBFUKO010000850.1:0-1889 GCF_056400805.1 Aminobacter sp. P4_H6_2 | reverse complement strand
ATGTTGGAGTTGCCGACGGTGTCGAGCCAGAACGGCCGGTTGATCTGCCTGCGGATTTCCGTCGAAAGCGCCTGGTCGAGGATCGAAAAGAACGGCTTTGGCCCAGGCGGGGGCAGGGGATCTGGCGGCAGCAAGTCGATCTTCAGCTGCATCCGGTCCTGGGCGATGCGGATGATTTGGGCGTAATTGTCGGGCTGCGGGAAGGTGTCGAGCAGATCGATGATGGCGGCGATGTCGCGCGTCACCGCCTGCGATAGACGAACCGTCACCGTCTGCCAGTGGCGCTCCATGAAGACGAAGGCTACGACCGATTGCAGCAGGATCATCGGCGTGATGATGATCAGCAGCGAACGCGCATAGAKCCGCTTTGGCATGTAGATCGACACACGCCGCCAGAAACGGTTCCAGCTTCTGGGCACAGCCGTCAGTGCACGCCAAGCGCGTGTTCCGAGGCTGCCTCCGCCAGGCCGTTCCATGTCAGTGGTTGCCATCCGCCATTCCGTTCGCCACCGGCCGGATTGTGCCCCGGCCGCCCTTCGGCGATCCTATTCCACGCTGAGCCGATACCCAATACCGCGCACCGTCTGTAGCCAGACGGGGTTGGCCGGGTCGCGCTCGATCTTGCGCCGGAGGCGGTTGATCTGGACGTCGATTGTGCGTTCGCCGACTTCGGAATCGCCGGTTACCAGCTCATGACGGGGGATGGTCTCGCCGGCGCGCGCGGCGAAGATGGCAAGAATTTCCTGCTCGCGGTCGGTCAGCTTGAGCGCTTCGCCGCCACGCTTGAGTTCGCGGCGTGCGATCTGGAAGGTGTAGGGTCCGAACACGAGCTGCTCGGCTTTGGGCGTCGTCAACGGGCCGCCGCGCCGCAGGATGTTGTTGATCCTGAGGATCAGCTCGCGCGGATCGAAGGGCTTGGGCAGATAATCGTCGGCGCCAGCCTCGAGCCCTGTGATGCGGCTGTCGGTTTCCGACAGTGCAGTCAGCATCAGGATCGGCACGTCCTTTTGGTCGCGCAGCGACTTGGTCAGTTCGATGCCGTTTTCGCCCGGCATCATCACGTCGAGGATGAGGAGGTCGAAATCGAGCCCGGCGAGTTTGCGCCGCGCCTCGTCGGCGTTGCCAGCGACAGTTACGCGAAAGCCGTTCTCGGTCAGATATTGCTTGAGCAAGTTGCGGATACGCGTGTCGTCATCGACGACGAGCAGATGCGGAGCATCGTCGCCCAACGTGGCCGGATTGGCCGTCTTGTCGTTATTCTCCATGGTCTTTCCCCGGCGTGTTTCCGGGCAGATGATCAATCTGCGCCCTTAATTCAGGATTGACCATCGCCTTGAGGAATCTTTCGACCCAGGCGCGTTCGGTCTCTCCCGCGCCTTCCAGTGCAGCATCGATGCGGCGTGACTGTGGCCGCGCCAGCGCCAGTGTCAGAGTGCGGCCCTTGTGGGTGGGGTAGAGCTCGCGCTGGCGGCGGTCGCGCGGCCCCTGGACCTGGATGATGTATCCGGCGTCGATGAGTTGCTTGAGTACGCGCGCCAGGCTTTGCTTGGTGATCTTGAGAACATCAAGCAACTCGGCGACTGTCAGCCCAGGCATGCGGTTGACGAAGTGCAACACGCGGTGATGGGCGCGGCCAAAACCATACTCGGCAAGTATCTGGTCTGGGTCCGACGTGAAGTCGCGATAGGCGAAATACATCAGCTCGATGATCGAGAAGTCGATGCCCTCATCTGCCGTCACCGCGGTGCGGATCGGTTGGGCGGCTGCGCCGCTACGTTGTGCCATAGAATTCCTGTCCGTCAATTTATGTCAGCACTGTTGACATAAATTAGATGCGATGGTAATTTTTGCCAAGCTTTTCGGCAGATTGCGAACGAAAAGGCAAGGTA
>NZ_JBFUKO010000849.1:0-1895 GCF_056400805.1 Aminobacter sp. P4_H6_2 | reverse complement strand
CCGTAGTGCCTTGCGCACRACAACRTCTCCAGACGCGTCRACGGCATGAACTTGAAAAAYRCGCTTGGCCARATCRAGGCCCACGGTGGTAATCTGCATGGCGGATGGCTCCTTTGCTTGGGTTGCCAGACAGCAAACCCATTTTGGCACTCAGATGCCGGGAGCGGGAGCCATCCACCTCATCCGCTTTGGGAATGAAATTGCGATGACTGTTCGACTGCCGACCTCCTGGCATCTTCGGCGATGGGCTCACGATCAGATGACGTCCTCAGAGAGTTCGCCATGGGCACGTCACGGGACGCGCCCGGCGCTCGTTGTCGCGTGAGGGTTCACACGAACATCATGATCACCGCATAGCCCACGGTCACTAGCACGAGGCCAGCGACCAGCATCGGCACGAGAGTACTGCCCGAATCTTGGTCGTTCATGATTTCATTCCTGCTACTAGGTCAACGGACGTTTTTGGCGCCGCGGATGAGGTTGGTAGTGCAAGTCTGCCATCGCCCGAAGCTTGTCCCAATTCGAAGAACTCCTCACTGACGATGCGGTTGTCGGCATCGACGATGGCACGCCAGACCGAGTTTCGATTGCGCACGGTCAGGCGCTTTCGGCCCTTGTCGCCGTCGGTGCCGCAATCCACCCGGCTGGTTATGAGGCCGAGGCGCATTCGTCGTTGAAGTTCGTTCTCTTCAATGGAAAGCCGCTGCGCCAGGAACCCTGGCTCCAGGACATAGTCTCCGGTCTGGTCAGGCTCGAGCTTCATCCGGCTTCCTTCATCGCGGCGACAGCCGTGCGACATAAACATATATTGACGATATATGTTTTAATCTGCATCGTGAAGCCTGCACAGCCGTCAAAAATGGACGACAAAGGGCCGCATCCGGCCCGCTGACGCTGGGAGCCGGTATGAGCGAAGACACAAAACGTGAAACAACGATCGTCATCAACGGTCGCGTGCTGCCCGGACAACTGGATGAGCAGGTAATCCGAGACGTGGTTCATGGTTTCTACGCGGAGATCCGAAGCGATCCCCTGCTCGGGCCGCTGTTCAACAGGGCGATTGCGCCACATGACTGGTCGCCACACCTGACGAAAATGTGTGACTTCTGGTCATCCTTGATGCTTCGCACCGGCCGTTACGACGGCCGCCCGCTACCACCACACCTGACCATCCCAAGCCTGGGCGAACGGCACTTCCGGCGATGGCTTAGTCTGTTTCGCGCAACCGTCAACAAACTCTGTCCACCGGAGATCGCGGCGCTGTTCATGGAACGGGCTTTGCGTATCGCGCATTCCTTTCGCCTTGCGCTGGCCCACAATCGCGGTGAAAGCACCTTGACCATAGAGCCGATCACGGCCGAAAGCCTGTAACCTTCCGGACAACCGGTAAGCAGGCATTGGATCGCAATGAGACTGACGAATTTTTCCGACTACACGCTCAGAATGCTTATGTTTGCGGCGTCCGCGGGGGATCAGCTGTTCACCATCGAAGAGACGGCACGTGCCTTCGGTGTGTCAAAAACGCATCTCAACAAGGTGGCTAACACGCTGACCCGCGCTGGCTATCTTGTGGCGGTTCGTGGCAGATCTGGTGGGTTGAAACTCGGTCGCCGGCCAGAAGACATCCGGATCGGAGACGTCATCCGGTTGACAGAGCCGGATTTCGCACTGGTCGAGTGCTTCGCCACCGGGAACCAATGCATAATCACGCGGTGCTGCAAACTTTCCACCATGTTGCACGACGCGCTGTCGTCGTTCCAAAACACCCTTGATCGGTACACCCTCGCCGACATCGCACTGAAGCCCGCCGACTTCCTGGGTGATGCATCCCGCGCCTAGCTACCTGCCGGCCCCGACATGGGCAGTTCCCGTGATGGCAAAGCCCGATGTACGGG
>NZ_JBFUKO010000848.1:0-1901 GCF_056400805.1 Aminobacter sp. P4_H6_2 | reverse complement strand
GCCTCAAGCATGTCGTCGAGATGGCGCACGATGCCTGAGCCGCCCTGTACGGCAAGGCCAGCAGGCTTGTTGAAGACAAAGACCTTGGGGTCTTCGTAGATCAGCATCTGCGCCAGCACATCGCCATCATCCTGATCGCGCATGGTGCGGGCGGTCAGCGGGCCGTTGTTCTTCTTGTCGACCTCAAGCGGCGGGATGCGGATCGTCTGGCCGGGCTCGACACGCGTGTCGGCCTTGACGCGGCCGCCATCGACCCGGATCTGGCCCGAGCGCAGCAGTTTTTGCAGGTGGCCGAAGCCGAGCCCCGGAAAATGGGACTTGAACCAGCGGTCGAGCCTCATGCCCGTTTCGCCGGCTTCCACCGTGATCTGTTCAACGCCAGCCATTTTTCAATCGTCCTTTTCGAAGCGGCCCAATAGCATCAGCCGACGCTTCTTGCGAGCCACATTCCCAAGAACAGCGCCAGAATGGCGCATATGACGCTGGCAAACGCATAACCAAAGGCCGGAAGCGTCGATCCACGCTCCCACAAGGTGGCAAAATCCAGTGAAAATGCGGAAAAAGTCGTGAAGCCGCCAAGGATGCCGGTGGCGACGAAAAGCCTGAGTTCATTCGACGTTCCATACCGGCGCGCAAGGAAGCCGACGAACAAGCCCATGGCGAAGGAGCCGACGATGTTGATCGCCATTGTGCCCCATGGAAAATTCGGGCCGGCAAGGCGCAGCGCGACAAGATTGGCGAGATGGCGCAGCGATGCACCGATGGCGCCGCCGATTGCAACGAGAGTGAGATGAAGCATGGGATTTTTTGCCTGCGTGCGAAAGGCCGGTCAATAGACGAAGGGTAGCCTTAGCGCTCCCAATGGGCCAGCAGGCTTGCGCTTCCAAAACAACATGTGGACAAGCGCCGGGCTCGCGAAGCCACTGTTGGGTCGATGGCTGCCGGGCTATAGGATTCCGGTCATGCAACCTTCCAAAGACATCTCCCGCCTGATCGAGATCATGGCCGCCCTACGTGAGCCGGAAACCGGCTGCCCCTGGGATATCGAGCAGAATTTCGCGACCATCGCGCCCTACACCATTGAGGAAGCCTACGAGGTCGCCGACGCGATCTCGCGCAACGACATCGACCACTTGCGCGAGGAATTGGGCGACCTGCTGCTGCAGGTGGTCTATCACGCGCAGATGGCCGAGGAAGCCGGCGAGTTTGCCTTCGGCGACGTGGTGCAAGCCATCACCACCAAGATGATCCGGCGGCATCCGCACGTCTTTGGCGACGCTGAGGCGCGCGAGGCCCGTTCCRCCAAGGGCATGTGGGAAAAGATCAAGGCGGAGGAAAAGGYCGAGAAGCGTACCGCGCGCCTCGCTCGCGGGCTCGATCCCGAGGACCACGGCAAGGGCTTTTTGGACTCCGTACCCGTGGCGCTGCCAGCACTTACCCGCGCGTTAAAACTTCAGGAACGGGCTGCCCGCGTTGGTTTCGACTGGGGTGCAGCTGCTCCCATCCTCGACAAGATCGAAGAAGAGATCGGCGAATTGCACGAGGCCATGGCCAAGGGCGACCAGACGGCGGTCAAGGACGAATTCGGCGACATGCTGTTTGCGCTGGTCAATCTGGGCCGCCACCTGGAGCTCGATTCCGAGGCTGCCCTTTCAGGAACCAACGACAAGTTCCGCAAGCGCTTCCATTACATCGAGCAAGCGCTCGACGAGGCAGGCGGCAGCCTTGAGTCCGCGACCCTCGACGAGATGGAAGCGCTCTGGCAGCAGGCCAAGACGGCGAAGTAAGCCGTCTTAGCCTTTGTTTTTCCGCGATATTCGGCTTGCTATCTCGTCGCGCGCAGATGCAGTGGCCTTGAGTGTCATCGACACGCTGCCGTCGTCATTGTCGGTGCGCGAAAC
>NZ_JBFUKO010000847.1:0-1902 GCF_056400805.1 Aminobacter sp. P4_H6_2 | reverse complement strand
CCATCACACCCGAGCGCTGCCGGCAGGTCGCCTTTGGGTCTCCGGATCTGAAGGTGCACGACGCAGCCATCGTGCTCGCCGGCAATCCAAAACAGATCCATGGCTTTGCGGACATTGTCAGCAAAGAGATCATCATGGGTGCCGGTCGCGGCAGTGTGTCGGTCAGGAATGCGGCGGCGGCCGGTGTGCCGGAAAACCGCATGTTGCTGTTCCCCGACATTGAAGCCAACATCTCGGCCCTGCGCTCCGGACGTATCGATGTGACGGTGCTGTCGTCTCCGACCGTGATCGGCCTGCTCGCCGGCGACAAGGCCAAGGGCCTGGAGAGTGCGACACCGTTTGTGACCACAGACGAACAGGCGACTTATGCAGCCGTTGCTTTCCGCACCGAGGACCAGGATCTGCGGGCGCTGTGGGATGAACGACTGGCTGCCCTGACGCAGGACGGCACGGTAACCAAGATCATGGCCCGATATGGCTTTGGCGCAACGGAGGTCGTGCCCAATACCGTCACCGTGGAAAAGCTCTGTGGCGGTGGCGCCGACGGTGCGGGCAAATGAGCGTCCTCGAGATCTGGCTCGGCATCCTGCAGGGCTTTCGTGTCACCGCCTTGGTGACGCTCTATGGCCTTGTCTTTGCCATTCCCTTCGGCCTTGTCTTCGGCGTCGCCCAATATCTGACGACGGGTCCTGCACGGTTTGTGGTGACGTCGATCATCGAGTTCTGGCGCAGCTCTGCCGTCATCATTCTGCTGTTTGTCTTCTACTACGCCCTGCCCCTGGCCGGACTGGCGCTGTCGGCGATGACAGTCGCTGCTATGGTGCTCGGGCTCAACATTGGCGGTTATGCAAGCCAGGCCGTCAGGGCCGGCCTGCAAGCCCTGGACCGTGGCCAAAAAGAAGCTGGCCACGCCCTTGGGCTCAAGCGTTCCACCATCTTGTTGCGCATCGAACTGCCCCAGGCGCTGGTGGCGATGAGCCCGACCTTCATCAACCAGCTCATCCAACTGGTGAAGGCAACATCGCTGGCCTCGCTGGTGACGCTGACCGACATGACCTTCCGCGCCAAGGAGATCTCCCAGATCGAATACGATCCCGTGCCGATCTACACCTCGCTGCTGCTGGCCTATTTCATCGTCTGTTATCCGGTCGCGCTGTTCGGGCGCTGGGCGGAACGGCGCATCAACCCGGCAAGGGAGGCGCATCGTGGCATTTGATTTCGCGTTTGCGCTGTCGACGGTGCCCATGATCCTGAGCGCCATCGGCATGACGTTGCTGGTGGCGGCCCTCAGCTGCATCGGTGCCTCGGCACTCGGGTTCGGCTTCGAGCTGATCCGCCGCTCGGGAGGAATCGGAGGCCTCTTCGTCGGCTTCGTGATCGACTTCATTCGGGCGACGCCGGTACTGGTCTGGCTCTATTGTTTGTATTTCATATTGCCGTTTTACGGCATTCGCCTTGGTGCGCTTGCCGTCGGCATCATCGGGCTCAGCCTCTATTACAGCGGTTATCTGGCAGAGGTGTTCAAGGCCGGCATCGATGCCATCCCCAATGGCCAGGGCGAAGCGGCACGGGCACTTGGGCTTGGCAGGATGGATGCCACCATCTTTGTCATCGCCCCGCAGATGCTGCGCAACATCGCAGCACCGATGGGCAACTACTTCGTCTCGATCCTGAAGGCGACACCTTATCTGGCGGTGCTGGCGGTGCCGGAGATGCTCGGACGCGCCTTCGATATCGCCTCCGACACCTATCGCTACGCCGAGCCGCTGACGGTTGCTGGCCTTATCTTTCTCGGTCTCGCACTCGTCATCTCGCAGGCCATCAAGCGGCTCGAGATCCACCTGCTTGGGCCGACAACCAGKTAGGCCAGCTACCGTCACATCTGAGCTGAATCAATTTTTT
>NZ_JBFUKO010000846.1:0-1905 GCF_056400805.1 Aminobacter sp. P4_H6_2 | reverse complement strand
GCCTTGATGCTCAAAGCCTGGAACCGGGCAGGCTGAGGGAGGCGCACATGGCACAGAATCGCAAGGATCAGCTCAAGGCACTTTTCGGCGCGGCGGACCCGGCACCAATGGCTGTGGGCCCAACCGTGAAGGCGCTGGAAACAAAATCAGCCGAAACAGAAGCCGTGCGGCCGCGCAGCGCTTCGGGTGCTGTGAAGGCGATGGGGCTTTCGCTCGGCGGTCTTTCCAGGGAGATCGAGGAGGCGCGCCAGATCAAGGCAAGTCTCGACACGGCCGAGCGCGTCACCCAGATCGATACCGCGCTGATCRAAGCGTCCTTCGTTGCCGACCGGCTAGATCACGGCGCGCAGGACGACGACTTCGAGGCGCTGGTCGCCAGCATCGAGGCTTCCGGCCAGCAAGTGCCGGTGCTTTTAAGACCGCACCCTGACAAGCCCGGCCGCTATCAGACTGCCTATGGCCATCGTCGTGTGCGGGCGGCAAACAGGCTCGGCATTCCCGCGCTGGCGATCGTACGGGTGCTCTCCGACGTCGAGCTGGTGTTGGCCCAGGGCAAGGAAAATTCCGAGCGGCGCGACCTGTCCTTCATCGAGCGCGCGTTGTTTGCCCATGAACTGATTGGACGTGGCTTCGAGCGTGGGCTCGTCCAGGATGCGCTGTCGCTGCACAAGGCCGAGATGACGCGCTTCCTGCAGGTCGCCGATGCTGTACCAGAACGTATCGTGCGCGCCATAGGTGCCGCGCCCAAGGTCGGTCGGCCGCGCTGGATGGCGCTCGCCGAACTGCTCAAGAGCGAGGCGTCGCGCGTCAAGGCTGAAGACGAGGTATCAAGTTCCCGCTTCCTTGCTGCTTCGAGCGATGAGCGCTTCAACTTCTTGTTCACGCGGCTGCAGCGCAAGGTCAAGGCCGATGGCGCACGCGAAATCCGCAATGGCGAGGGCAGGGCGGTGGCGCATCTGAGCGTCGCCAAGGGCAAGGCCCGCGTCGACTTCGTGGAAAAGGTTTCCGACGGTTTTGAGGATTTTCTGGGCGAGGAGCTGCCCAAGCTGTTGGAAAGGTTCAAACAGGAGCGCGGCCAATCGGCCGGGCAAAACTAAATTATCCACGCCCCCGCGAATCGGGCGCATGCTTCAATGCAGCACCCCGCGGAAGTGGAGCGTAGGGCGTCAGTGCCAAATGTGTAGAGGACTGGAAATAGAAGGATAACCGGCAAGAAAAAGGCCCCCGAAACGTCGCCATTCCGGAAGCCCTCATCAATGTAGCAATTGTGAGAGAATCATTTCCGGGCTGACTTGTCAACCACTGGACGCGTTCTGGAACGCCTTTGGCTTGCCTCGCAGTGAGGTAAACGAGGATGATCGAGCATATTTCGACGACGCCCTTTGGGCGGCGGTCGCTGTCGCTTGCCATGGTGGCAGGGCAGATGTCGGCCGACAATTGCGCCCCTGGCGCTAGCGCCAACAAATGGCAGGTGTTTCGCGCCGTCYGTGAGGCTAAGGGACTGCTGGGGGCGAGCGATCGCGCTCTGGCTGTGCTCAACGCGCTGCTGACCTTTCATCCGGACACGGATCTGGTGGAAGGGGRGGGGCTGGTGGTGTTTCCGTCCAACACGCAGCTTGCGCTTCGTGCGCATGGCATGGCGCCGGCAACGCTCAGGCGGCATCTGTCGGTGCTTATCGACTGCGGCCTTGTGGTGCGCCGCGACAGCCCCAATGGCAAGCGCTACGCCCGCAAGGGCTTTGACGGTTCGATCGAGCAGGCTTTTGGGTTCGACCTTTCCCCGCTTCTGGCACGTGCCGAAGAGTTCGAGCATATGGCCGAGGCTGTCAGGGCCGAGCGCCGGGCATTGCTGCTCGTACGTGAGCGCATCACCATCCTGCGCCGCGACATCGCCAAGATGATCGC
>NZ_JBFUKO010000845.1:0-1907 GCF_056400805.1 Aminobacter sp. P4_H6_2 | reverse complement strand
CGCATGATGTGCAGCTACTGCACGGCGGCAAAGCGGCTTTTGGAACGCAAGGGCGTTGCATTCACCGAACATGACGCTAGCTTCTCGCCCGAGCTTCGGCAGGAAATGATCACGCGCGCCAACGGCCGCGCGACGTTCCCGCAGATTTTCATCGGAAACACCCATGTCGGCGGTTGCGACGACCTGCATGACCTCGATGCGCGAGGCAGGCTCGACCAACTTCTCACAACCGGCGCATAGACCTGAGGACGGACCATGGCGATTTTCAAGGCGGCAGCAGTGCAGATGCGTTCGGGCAAGGACCCCGAGCGTAACGCACGCGATTTCGAAGCACTGGTCCGCGAGGCCGCTGGCCTCGGTGCCACCTATGTGCAGACGCCCGAAATGACTGGCGCCATCATTGGCGACAAGGATGCGCGGGCCGCAGCCTTCACCTCGGAAGATCGCGACGTGATCGTGGCATCCGGCCGCAAGCTCGCCGCCGAGCTCGGCATCCACCTGCATGTCGGGTCGACCGCCATCGTGCGCGCCGACGGCAAGCTCGCCAACCGCGCCTTCCTGTTTGGCCCGGATGGCTCGACACTCGCCGTCTACGACAAGATCCACATGTTCGACGTCGACCTCGACAATGGCGAGAGCTGGCGCGAGTCCTCGGCCTATGAGCCGGGCACGGAGGCCGTCGTCGCCGACACCGCGCTTGCCAAGATAGGCTTTGCCATCTGCTACGATTTGCGTTTCCCCCAGCTGTTCCGCGCCGAGGCCCTTGCTGGCGCCGAGCTGTTGACTGCTCCGGCAGCCTTCACGCGCCAGACCGGCCTTGCCCATTGGCATGTGCTGTTGCGCGCGCGCGCCATCGAAAACGGCGCCTTCGTCATCGCTTCGGCCCAGGGTGGCAAGCACGAGGACGGCCGCGAGACCTTCGGTCACTCGCTGATCATCGATCCGTGGGGCCGCATTCTCGCCGAGGCCGCCCACGATGAGCCCGGCGTCATCATCGCCGAGATCGACACGCGTCATTCGGCTGACGCGCGCAAGAAAATCCCGAACCTCAAGAACGCGCGCGAATTCAACGTGTCGCTTCGTGGAGCGGGCGAGGGGGCGCTCAGGGGAGCCGCATCTTGATCCGCTTTTCGCTTCATTGCGACCGCACGCATGACTTTGAAGGCTGGTTCCGCAGCAATGACGACTTCGAAACCCAGCGCAAGCGCGGTTTTGTCTCCTGCCCGGAATGCGGCTCGCAGAAGATCGAAAAGGCGCTGATGGCGCCAGCCGTCTCGACCTCGCGCAAGCAGGAAAAGGTCGCGCTCGCCATGGGCGAGCAGCAGCGCAAGATGATGGCCGCACTTAAGGAGCTGTCCGAGAAGGTGCGTGAGAACGCCGAAAATGTCGGCGACAAGTTCGCCGAAGAAGCGCGCAAGATTCATTTCGGCGAGACCGAAGCGCGCGGCATCTACGGTGCTGCGACCATTGAGGAGGCCCAGGGCCTCGCCGAAGACGGCATCGAGTTCATGCCGCTGCCGGTGTTTCCTGACGACCGGAACTGACGCAGGCTTTACGGGCCGCTTGGCCCATTACTGGGTTGGTCGCGCCGGTCTGACGGTTGTAGTCTTGGCTCGGGGGCTACATGTTCATCTGGAATTTGGCTGTCGGCGCAGCGCGGCGGCTGGACGCTCTCAGTCCTGTTTGTCCGCAGGATCAAGCTGCGGATGGCGACGGCGATGAGTGGCGGCGGCGCGGGCGGCCTGCTCGTAGATGCCTGTCACAAGTTCCAGCGTGTGTGCGGCATCACTCAGCTTGGCCGCGAGATCTGGCATGCGGGTCAGTGCGTCGATGAGCAGAACCGAGCGGATGTCGGCATAGCGCTCGGTAACGTGATGGCCGACAGGCGTTACCTCGTAGGTCACGCC
>NZ_JBFUKO010000844.1:0-1915 GCF_056400805.1 Aminobacter sp. P4_H6_2 | reverse complement strand
GGTCAGGCACGGGTTTCGCCTGTCACGCGGCACCAGGCGCAGGCCTGCGGCGGCCGCCATTTCAATGACTGCGGTGCGTACCGGCGCGCCGCCGAGGAAACCAAAGAACGACGGCACGGGATCACCGACCGGCCCTGTCACGGTGAGGCGGTGCATGGTGCCGCCGGTGGCTGCGATCAGTGCTTCGGTGAAGCCTTCGCCGCCGTCGACCATAGGTGCCTTCAGGATCTTTGCTTGCGGAAATGCACGCAGCACGCCTTCGCCGATGCAGTCGGCCACTTCATTGGCGGACAGGCTTTCCTTGAAGCCGGAAGGCGCGACAAGAACGGTGAATGTCATGGAAATAACTCCTCGTCTTTCATGTGAACGATGGAGGAGAAACGGGAGCCGGCCAGCTTTATTCCGTTCGAAAAATGAAAATATTACAATGGCTTAAATGAATATGGCCAAGCCGTCTCCGGCTTGGCCATATTAGATCTGAACAACACTTTTCTTTGCGTCAGAGTGGCATGCCGAGCATCGGCCAGGCGAAGATCGCGAAGACGCCTAGCAAGACGATGAAGGGGATAAAAAGCAGTGCAGAAAGCCATAGCAGATCGACTGCCGAAAACGCCGGCGGCTCCATGCCGCCGAACAATGTCACCGGCTTGGCGGAGACCATCAGCGTCTGGCAAAAGCCGCTGCCGAGCGTGACGACCAGGATCATCGCGGCCGGATTCACGCCGAGCCCGGCGAGCGGCAGCGCCAGTGCTGGGATGAGCACGGTGGCGCGCGCGGTGCGCGAGGTGATGACAATATGGGCGAGCGCGGACACGGTTGCCGCAAAGGCAATCAGGATCCACGGGGCAGGGGCGACCGAGCCTTGGAAGGCTGCCATGACACGGTCGACCACTAGCTTGGCCGCGCCGGTTTCGAGCAGGGCCTCGCCGATGACGAGCGTGGCGGCAAGAAATAGCAGCAGGTTCCACTCGACGCCCTTGAGCGCGGCCTTGAAGGTGATACCCGACACGGATTTCGAAGCTACGACAAGCGCCCCCACGAGTGCCACAACGGGCAGGCCGACGCCGTGCAGGCTGCCGGTTGCCCAAAGCGCGACGGTAATGCCAACAACTGCAAGAATGGTCTTGTCGCGGCTGGAGAATGCTCCTGCTGCCCCGTCGGCATGTGTCACCAGCGCTTTGCGGTCTTCGCTTTTGAGGAACACAAACAGGATCAGGCCGCAGGCGATGAGGCTGGAGATCAGCGCGAAGGGCGCGCTCAACACCGCCCAGGTGGCGAAGTCGACGGGCTCGCCCGAAACGCGCTTGATCGCATCGGCCGCCACCAGATGAGCGCCGGCGCCTGTCAGCGAAGCGGCAGCCGAGAGCAGGATCACTGATGGAAACAGCAAGGCAAGTGCGCGCGTCACGCTCGGCCTGCCGATAGCCGCCGACAAGCTCAGGAAGATAGGCATCAGGATCGCCGCACGCGCTGATGTCGACGGTACAAGGAAGGCTGTGAGGAAGATCGCGCCTGTCGTTGCCCAGAAAATGCTTTGCACGGTTCGGAACGGCGCGAGCATGCGGAAAGCGCAGCGCTCGGCAAGCCCGGTCTGTTTCAGCACCGCGCCAATGACGAAGGCTGCCAGCATCAGGACGACGATCTCGCTGCCGAGTGCCGCAAAAAGCGCCTGCTCGCCGACGGCACCTGCCAAAACCAGCGCCAGCGCCCCGGCCAGCGCTACCGGGGTTTCCGGCAAGTCCATGACCGTCCACGCGATCAGCGTGGCTGCGAAAACTGAGAGCGCAACGAGCATATCGGTCGACAGGCCATCGATGCTGGCAAAGATGGCGAAGGTCGCAAAGGCGATCAGCAAGACGCCGACCAGGATGCGCACCAGGCGCAGCGAAATCTGCCGTTCGTTCGGGATGTTCGC
>NZ_JBFUKO010000843.1:0-1919 GCF_056400805.1 Aminobacter sp. P4_H6_2 | reverse complement strand
GTGATGAATTGGCTGAAGTCGAGGTCCAGTTTGCTCGCATTGCCATGATCGAGGGGCTTGTAGAGCGTCAGCACGGCTTTGCCGTTGACGTCGATCTTGAGGTCGAACACCTTAGTGTCCGCTCCAATGAAGCCGGTGAGTATTCCTTTTTCCGACTTGATCTGGACTGGCTGGCCACCCGAATTGATATCGCCGAAATCCTTGGCGGTGAAGCTCTTAAGCTGGAATGCATCGCCGGCATGCGCGCCGTCCTCGCCGAAATTGACGAGCTTCATCAGGTCGATGTTAGAGGTTGTCTGCTGTGATGGCGTTACAGTGACCTGCCCCAACTCCAGATTGTCGAGGATAATACGGCCCTGGAAGCCGGCCGGATTCGGCGGAACGATCTCAAGCTTGGACAATATCACGCCATCCAGCACAGTGCCGGTAGCGTCGAACATGCTCATTGGAGTTACGCCCGGTATCGCGTTGGACTGAACCGTCAGAGTGACTGGGGCCAGCGCGTTGCCATTTGCATCGTATCCGATCACCGTGACCTGCGACAGACCTGTATTGGCGCCGTCGAGGCCGATTTTGGCGCTTTCGATGGTAAATGTCTTGCCGGCAGCAGCCGTGAAGATCATCGATTTGCCAGCACCGGCACTTTGCAAGGTGTAGTCGTTGTCGTGAATGACGACGATCGTGCCGGCGTTTGTGGTCAGATTGGGAATATTGGGCGCCTGGTTGATCTCGGCGTAGCCGAACCCGTATGTCTCCACCTTCACGGAAACCGCGCTCGAACCCGGCTCGTCCATGACGGTGGCTGCCGGAACCGAAGCAGCCACTTCGGGCGAGTCGTCGTCGACATTGACCTTGATCGTACCGGTTGCCTTGTCGCCGTCGCCATCTGTGATGGTGAAGCCGAAGCTTAGAAGCAGATTGTCTTCGAATGAACCGGTCTCGCCGTGTCCCGAATGGCTGAGCGGGGCCTGCATCTTCAAGGTGTAGCTGCCGTCCGAACGGATTTCGAGCGTGAATGCCGGCACGCCGCCGTTCATCGTGCCGACCAGCGTGCCGCCTTTTTCGAAGCCCCCAGCGGCATTGCCGTCAGCGTCCTTGCCGGGAACCCAAGTCGTGGTGATGGGGTAGGCGGTGCCCACTCCGTCGACCACGTGTATGCCCTGAAGACCCACATTGCCAAGGGTGGCCACGATCGACTTCAGCCCATCAGAACCAGCATCGAAGTTGATCATGCCGGTCGCGATATGGCCCGAGCCATCATCGCCGGGACCACCTGGAATGCCGGTCGCGCCGTTGGGCACGTTCTCATCATCTAGATTGCCGTTGTAGACCGCCTTCAGGCTGACATTGTCGAGCAGCGCACCGTGCTGGTTTTCGCTGCCGGTGCCCTTGAAGGCGAGCACTGCGTTGGGGCCGCTCGCGGTCACGTTGATCGTGATCTGCTGCAGGCCAGGGGCAATGTTGCTGTTGGCCGGAATCTCGTGGACGAGCTTGCCGTCGAACCAGATCTGCATGCCGCTGGAGCCGGCACCATCGCCGCCGCGCGGCGAATACCAGAAGCTCAGCTGATAGGTCTGACCAGCCTCCGTGCCAGCAATCGTCTGCTGGATCGTGGCATTGGTGGAGGTGGTGGCGTTGATGTCGCCGACGTTGCCGTTCGCTGGATTACCGACAGTGTCGGAATCAAGCTCGACCAGCGCATTGCCGAACTGGGTGCTTACGCCGCCGGCCCCGCCGGTCTGGACCTCGAACGGCACGCCGCCGTCCGACGTCCAGCCGTCAAGCGAGTGGAAGATCTCCCAATCCTGGTTGCCGAGGACGTTGGCATGGCCTTCCTCAAAGCTGCCGTTGACGATCAATTCATTGCCGAGTGCCGGAGTAGACGGGACGACCGAAATCACCTTCGGACCATCGTCCTC